>SHAT01000001.1 GCA_004213175.1 Pseudomonadota bacterium
TTTTACAGTTCCCAGAAAAAGCATATGTTCCAGAAAATGTGCCAGTCCGAAACGTTCCACAGGATCACTCATTGAACCAACAGCGACTGTAAGGGAAGCTGCACCGTGCTGCAAAGTGGGATCAGAAATAAGCATTACTTTCATTTGATTCGGCAACAGAAAACGACGATACTGGCGTGAAGGATAGCGCGAATCAGCATTGTCCAAACCACTGCCTGAAATCGAAGTTGAGATTCCTGTTAAAAAGGATAGTGTCAAAAAAAGAGTCAGTATTTTACGCATTATTAATTGTTCTGCTGGTCACGTTAAAAAATTGTATCTAAATACATTTCATTTTGAGGAAATTACCAAAAAAACGCAATTTGAAAGAAAGTGTTATTGTATTGACTATCAAAACACTCAGCTTAGGATACCAAATGCCTTATTTTTACTCCTCTGTTCACATAATGGACTGAATAAAATTTAAAGCTTGATCTGCAAAAGTCATTTTAACCTTTCCTTAGACAAGGACAATATGGATAATGGATACAACTGAACTGCTTTCGTTTAGGAGGTTATCATAATAAAATCCTCACGCTTAGCTCAAAACAAAACGTCTCCAGGACTTGTACGAATGTATCATTTTTGGGTAACTATCAATTAACTTAATCTCAAGGTGAGAATTATTTATAATTTCGAGCATATTTACTATCAAACTCACACATAAAATAAACGATGGAAAATAAAGAATATTTTGCACAAGTTTCAAAATTATTCAGAAGAATAGAGGCTAAACTGGACGAATTTGAAAACGAAATTGACTATGACCCATCGCCAGATAAGCTAATGGTTAGTTTTGAAAAAAATAATAAAAAAATCGTGATAAATACCCAAATAGCAATAAAGGAAATTTGGCTGGCCGGCAATTCAAGAGGATGGCATTTTCAATTTCAACCCGAAAAAGAAATATGGTTCGCAAATGCTGAACATGAAGAATTTTACCATTGTTTAGCGAATCTACTTTCAGACAATCTGGGACAGGAAGTTTCTTTCAAATAGGGTAATTGTAGTATAACTGAAGTTGAATCTCTATTATTTTTTTAGATAATCTCCTGATTTTCCACCCGTTTTCTCCAAAAGATAAATCGATTCGATTCTCATACTTTTACTGACTGACTTGCACATATCATAAATTGTAAGTGCTGCTACAGATGCAGCTGTAAGTGCTTCCATTTCAACTCCTGTACGCCCATTTGTCCTTGCTATAACATGGATAATGGCATATTCACCTTCCAGTTCAATATCTACATCAATTCCTGAAAGCGGTAGGGGATGGCACATTGGAATAAGCTCGGAAGTCCGCTTTGCTGCCTGAATTCCTCCTATAACAGCCGTTTGTAGAACAGGACCTTTTTTTGTACTTCCAGATTCTTTCAATAATTCGTAGAGTTCATGTCCCAAGTGAACCCGTGCAACTGCTATCGCTTTACGATCAGTCACATTTTTTTTAGAAATATCAACCATCCGTGGTACGTCCCCCCCGGTAAGGTGAGTAAATTTTGGCTTGGCTTGATTCATTAGAATACCCTGGAATAGGTGATTTTCATTTTTATTGTGCTTCAAAAGGTATCCAGCGAGAATTCCGTAAAATTTGGGCAGGCTGAAAATCTGCTTTGTAATTCATCTTAGGAGAGTTCTCTACCCAATATCCTAAATACAACCAGCGGATATCTAGAAAGCGGGTATATTCAATTTCATAAAGTAAAGAAAAAACTCCGAGTCTCCTTGAGACGCATTCTGGATCAAAAACAAAATATACTGAACTGACCAATTCTGCTAAACGGTCTATCCAACCCACCCCGATGAGTTTACCCGCTGAATAATAGCGAAGGATTTCTGTAGTAACAGGAGATTCAATTAAAAATTCATAATACTCTATTTCACTAATGGGGGACTCAACATTATGCCAATCTTTTTGATATCGCTGATAAAGCTCAAAATCCTGCAGGTTGAATTCTGACGGATGATGCTCGACCCTCACATCCTCGTTTTTACGCCATGTACGGCGCTGACTTTTTTTTTGTGAAAAATTTTGTACATCAACACGAATCGGAATACACGATTTACAGCCTACACAAACTGGATGATAAATGGACAGGCCGCTGCGGCGAAAACCCTGATTAAGTAAAGATGTGTAACCATCCGGAGGAAGTTCACTTGTCTGGAAAGAAAGATTGTGCCATGTCTTGTCATTCAGATATGGGCAAGCCCCATTATCTGTCTGATAAAGCTTTACCTGGATTCTACTCATTTTCAATGATCTGGGAAGGGGATGAAATGAAAAGACTTAAAGATATCAAATTAGGACAAACCGGTTGCAATAACAGTCATTGTAACTTCATCACTCGCAGAGTCGGAAAAGGTTGCCCCCCAAATTAATTCAACGTCTTCGTCAGCCATATCTTCTATGAGTGACATAGCTTCCTGAATTTCAAAAGCACTTGTGTCTTTTGGTCCACTCACATGTACTAAAATTCCCTTTGCACCACGTATGTCTGTATCCTCCATAAGAGAACCATGTAAAGCGTCTTCCACAGCATTAATTGCCCTGTCCTTACCTTTTGCCAGACCACGCCCTATGACAGCTTTACCCATACCCTTCATGATGGTCTGTACATCTGCAAAATCGACATTGATGTCACCGACTCCGCTAAGGAGCATTGTAATTCCCCTAATGGCATTGATCAGCACCATATCAACCATATGAAAAGCCTCAAGGAAACTCGTGTTCTGCGTGCTGGCATCAAGCAGTTTGTCGTTTGGAATTACGAGCAATGTATCAGTAAATTCACGTAAACGCTCTACACCAGCTAGTCCTGAGTCCCTTCGTTTAGTTCCTTCAAATGAAAAAGGAATCGTGACTATCCCAACTGTAAGAATTTGCTTTTCCATTGCCATTCGTGCAATAGTCGGAGCAGCACCTGTTCCGGTACCTCCGCCCATTCCGGCAGCAATGAAAACCATATTCGAACCTTCAATTGCTTCATTAATTTCTGCAAGACTTTCTTCTGCTGCACCTTCACCGACTTCTGGACGTGCTCCCGCTCCCATACCGCGTGTCAATTTTTTTCCTAGTTCAATCTTTTTATGTGATTTGTTACGCTTTAACGCTTTAAGATCGGTGTTACAGATTATAGTCTCAACCTGGTCAAAATTTTCTTCCGCCATTTGTGTAACCACATTGCCTCCGGCCCCACCTACACCGATAATTTTTATATTTGGAATAAATCCATCCTGGATAGGATGAAATTGTGCGGTTTGTTTTTCTGCCATGTATTTCAACTCAAAAGAAATTAGGGAACATATTTGTTTCGAAAATAAATACTAAAGTATATATTTTCCCACAGTTTGTTACTGATCAATGTAGTGATTCCTGTCGACCTGATGTTTTTAGTATTTTTTTTAAAATGAAGAAACATAAAATATGCAAAAAACTTAAATAATATGCTTTGCACTAGGTGAATCCACAATCTTTTGAATACCTAGCCTCAGTTTAATTGACGTCACATCGTAAAGCAAAGAAGATCCTCATTTTCAAAAAACTAAATTTTTCTGCCCCAGAAGTTTTTTTAAAACAAATTGTCTTAATTAGATTGACTAATCCTTGTGCTACTTTGTAAATTATGATAAAGATGTATTATTGAATTTGCAAACCAAAGAATTTTTGAAGGCTAAAAACCGAATACAATCACATTAACCAAGGTCCTATTATGATTTCTGAGCAGATTTTTTATCTCTTCCTATTTCCCTGGATCATTTTCATTGCTACTATACCAGGCTCTGTTATAACTTATCTTTTCGCCGGTCTTGGAGCACAAATTTGTAATTATATCCCAGAGAAAACCGAAACTGATAAACAAAATTGAATCTCCAGCAATCAGTTTGTCCTGCATATATTTCATCTTTTTACGTTAAGACAGAGGAAAATTGAACCCGTACAGTGCAATGATTACCGATTTCCTCCATAAATTTGGAGATGCGGGGAAAAAGTTCGTCAGTGAAAAAGAATGGTGGATTGTGAGCGGCTCTGTTAAGGTTCAGATCTTCCTTACAAACCTAGAAGACAATGCCGAATTGGTCGTTGCGGCAAATCTATTTCAGTATCCTAAGCATAATGCTGAAGTTAACACCTATGTACTTAAACTTAACGGAACTTTAAAGTTAAAAGGAGTGAGCTTTGGCATACGAAACAATAACCTGATCTTAAGTTATATCCGCCCGGTAAAAGGACTCGATCCTGAGGAATTGGAATGGATAATTGCAAGTATCGCTGTAATTGCAGACGAATATGATGATTTCCTTATAGAAAAATTTGATCTTTAAAAAACAATATGTTGTTTTTTGATGGAGGGGTAGAAACTTCCAAATCCTGAATGGTTTTTAAAACCTTTGAATTAGATAAGATAGTTCTTTAAGCTCTTACAAAAGAATTTCTTCTCATCTCCCTCCCAATGCTGGTCGAGTCTCCATGTCCAGTGATCACAGCAATGTCTTCATCGAGAGTGTAAAGTTTTTCCTGAATGGATTTCTCTATTTCCTGAAAATCACCTCCCCATAAATCAGTTCGGCCGATTGACCCCTTGAATAGGGTGTCCCCGGCAATCAGCAACTTTTGTTTTTCAAATAAAAAACACATCGATCCTGGCGTGTGCCCGGGCGTATGAAGGGCCTTACCCTGTATCCCCATCAACTCAATTTCTTCTTCATGTTCAAGCCAGTGATCTGGTGGAGGTGTTTTTTCAAAAGGAATATCGAACATACGGCATTGATCTTCGAGCATGTTCCAGAGAAAATAGTCATCACGGTGCAGAGCTAGTTTTGCTCCAGTTGTCTCTTTCATTTTTCCGGAAGCAAGAAAATGATCCAGATGTGCATGTGTGTGAATAATACTTACAACCTGAAGATTTAATTCAAGTAAACGTTCACTTAACATTTCAGCTTCACCTCCTGGATCTACCACGATAGCTTCACCGCTTAATGGGTCACCCAAAATAGTACAATTACACTGAAGGTGGCCGACAGGCAAAGTTTCTACGATCAACTCGGGTACATTCATTAAGCTGTCTTCTTTTTGGCGGATTTGTTTTTCCCACCTCTATTTGACCTAGATGGAGGTGCTTCCGCAATTATTTTTTGACATGCGACTTCATCTAAACTTTCCGGTTCAATACCTTTTGGTATTTTGTAATTTTTCTTTCCAAACTTTATATACGGTCCGTAACGGCCTTCCAGCACAAGAATATCACCAAAATCATGAATTGTACTTCTAGCTTTTTTCTCCAGACCTTCACGTACAATCTCAATAGCCTGATCCAACTCTATTTTGAGCGGATCTTCACCTTTCGGCAGCGAGAAAAAAAATTTTCCAAGTTTTACATAAGGCCCGAAACGCCCGTTATTTACTATTATTTCCTCACCGTTTTCGTATTTTCCAAGCATGCGCGGCAAGGCGAAACATTCCATGGCTTCCTCAAAGCTTACTTCATTGAGATTGAGATTATCCGGTAGAGAGGCAAAGCGTGGCTTTTCCTCATCTTCACGTGTGCCTATCTGTACCATTGGTCCATATCTGCCAATACTCACACTAACAGGTTTACCACTTTCAGGATCAGTTCCCAATTCTCTGCGTTTGAGGACTTCTGATCGTGAAACCGATCCGTCTTTTTCTATAACTCTTTCATGAAACGGCTGGTAAAAAACACTCATCATCTCAACCCATTCTTCTTCACCGTTTGCAATACGGTCAAAGTTACGTTCTAATTTAGCAGTAAAGCCAAGATTTACTATTTCCGAAAAATGATTGGTTAGGAAATCCGTCACAACTTCACCAATGCTAGTCGGTTTGAGCTGCTTTTCACGAGTAACTTCCACATAACCCCGATCCTGGATTGTAGAAATAGTTGGTGCATAAGTCGATGGACGTCCAATACCTTCCGACTCCATTTTTTTAACCAAAGATGCTTCTGTATAACGTGGTGGAGGTTTAGTAAACAATTGCTCAAGATTTAATTTTTTCAACGATAGAAGTTGATCTTTTTCTACTTTAGGTAGGATCACATCTTTTTCAACTGATGTAGTATTTGGGTCCTCAACACCTTCCATATAGGCATTCAGAAAACCAGGAAAAACTACTCGCTGCCCTTTTGCTACAAAAAGACACTCTTTTTTTTCTCCAGCAGTTATTTTGAGGGTGGTACGCGAAATTTCAGCAACAGCCATTTGTGATGCTAACGTCCGTTTCCAAACCAGACTGTAGAGACGGTATTGATCAGAACTCAAATACGCCTTAACGGTACTCGGTTTGAAGGAAAGATTCACCGGACGAATTGCTTCGTGAGCTTCCTGTGCGTTTGCTGTACGGTTCTTGAATAATCTCGGCTCCTTCAATCCAAACTTTTCCCCATATTCTAGTCTGATAACATCTTGTGCCTGAATTAGAGCCTGTTCTGCAAGAACTACTGAGTCGGTACGCATATAGGTTATAAGTCCACCACCGTAATTAGGAATTTCAAAATTACCTTCGTAAAGCTGTTGAGCTACTACCATTGTTCGTTTGACAGAAAATCCAAGTTTTAAAGAAGCTTCCTGTTGGATGGTTGAGGTTGTAAACGGCGGGCCTGGTTTGCGACTTGTCATTCGTTCTTCAATTTCACTCACCACGAAATCTCCATGCTTTACACTGGATTCAATCTCAATAGCCGCTGTTTCATTAACTACTTTCGCAGGTTTCCCATCGAGCTTTTTTAATTCTGCAGTAAAATGACTAAATTCAGCACGAATTTTCCAATATTCTTCTGGGATAAATTTTCTAATTTCTCTTTCACGCTCAACTAAAATATATACCGACACACTCTGCACTCTACCTGCAGATAGTCCAGGCTTAATTTTTTTCCAGAGCAATGGGGACAGTTCATACCCTACTGCACGGTCAAGAATTCGACGTGCCTGTTGTGCATCAACTAATTGTTGATTTAATTCACGAGGGTTTTTCAACGCATTGAGAATCGCAGGCTTTGTAATTTCGTGAAAAACAATCCTTTTCACGGGTCGTTTTTTTAAACCTAATGCTGCTAGGAGATGCCATGAAATCGCCTCACCCTCACGATCCTCATCAGTTGCAAGGTAAACGATTGTCTCCTTAGAGATCAGTTTCTTAAGTTCACCTACTGTTTTTTTCTTGTTCTTTGAAATCTCATAATCAGGAGCAAACCTATTTTCCGGATCAAAACCTAGTTTACTTGAAGGCAAATCCCTTACATGCCCCATTGAAGCAGTAACAGTGTAGTCTTTGCCAAGGAATTTACTGATAGTTCTAGCTTTAGCTGGTGATTCTACAATAATTAAATTTTTCGCCATACTTTTCTTTGATGTCCACTAAGAATAAATGCCAACCTACTATATTGATTTTTAATTGTTAATTCAATAATTAACCTGCGTACAAACTGATTGAAATATTTTAATTGTGATTTAACAAATCCTCTTAATCAGAGTTCCCTGAAATACTTAATTAAATGAATGTAAATTATTATAATTCTGAACGCGAATGCACCACTTTATCCAGTAATCCGTAATCAAGAGCTTCTTTCGCAGTAAACCAATTGTCACGATCAAGTGCTTTTTTTATATCATCATGACTTTTCCCTGTTTGATCTGAATATAAACTAACCAAATGGTCACGAGTTTTTAAAATTTCACGTGCCTGAATTTCACACTCAGAAGCCCGTCCCTGATATCCCATTAATAATGGTTGGTGAATCATTATTTTTGATTGCGGCATGGCAAATCTTCGTCCTTTGTCTGCCGCCAGACTCAATACTGACCCCATACTCGCAGCAAACCCTGTCACAATTGTAGTCACAGGACAAGAGACAAATTTAAGCATATCAAATATAGCAAAGCCAGAAAAAATTTCACCTCCCGGTGAGTTGATAAAAACCGTGATCGGCAATTCCCCTCCCTCCTGTTCCAACAGAACAATTTGATTCAGTATTTTTTCTGATAATTTTGAATCGACCTGTTGGGAAATAACTACTGAACGTGACTTCAGAAGCTTGCTTGTAATAAAATCTGATCCCGTCTCTTCGTTGTTTTTTTCTCCACTCATTTATTATTCCTGTGTAATTTTTTTATAATTTTATATAACTATTTTTCCTTCATCCAAATTAGGTTATGGGATAAACGTGTGCAAGTTTTTTGTTAGCTAAACTTCAAGGAAGATGGGACTAAGAATTAAGTAGTTACAAATAGCAAAACAAACTGACTTAGTATGAGATGAAATTATTAAAAAGACCTCATTATTCTTCTTCTATGAAATTTTTTAAAATTTTTCTGTAGAACCTCTGATTTGCCATTTAGCCCTTTAAATTTTTTTCAAAAAATAACAAAAAGCAAATTACTTCTGAAATTTGTTTAACATTTCATTTGCCAGTTCAGTGGTGTGCTCACTAATCTCTTGTCCGCCGATTAAATCAGCAAGAGCACAAACCCTATCGCCTTTTGACAAAAGAGGGCTTATTTTTGTGTAAGTTTCATTTTCTTCTAATGTCTTACTGACTAAATAATGATGTTCTGCGAAAGCTACTATTTGGGGTAAATGAGTTACGCACAAAGTCTGGTGACGTGAACCAAGTGAGCGTAATTTTTGTCCAACTATTTCTGCAATAGCTCCGCTGATCCCAGTATCAATTTCATCAAAAATTAAAATTTCGACTGTGTCAAGAGATGTCAATACTGTCTTAAGTGCCAGCATAATGCGTGAAAGTTCTCCTCCGGATGCAACTTTAACGAGACTCCTCATTTCCTGACCGGGATTGACAGACAGAAAAAATTCAACCTGATCAATCCCAGAGGAAGAACATGGATCTTCTTCCGAAAAAGATGCAGACAATATTTGAGTTTTAAATTGAGCCTTTTCCATTCCCAGTTGATGCAATTCATATAATATAGCCTGATCCATTTTAATAGCAGTTTGTTGTCGCTGTTGAGAAAGATATTCAGCATCTTTTTTAAGCTTTTTTCCCAAACTTTGAATCCTCTCGCAAATCTCATGTTCATTTTCAATATGGATCTGCAAAGAATCTAACTCTAGCTGCTTTTTTTCTAAAAGAGACCCCAGTTCATCCGCATTTGCTAGACGATATTTTCGCTCGAAATGCTGAATTCGACTGAGTCTTTCATTGATCCAGATTAAACGTTTCGGGTCGTCTTCAATTTTAGTGGAATATTGGACCAATTCACGATGACTGTCTTCGAGCTGGAAAAGTGCTGATTCAATTCCAGCACGAATAATTCTACATTCTGGATCTATATGTTCGGCCTCACCTATAATTTTTCTCAAAAATTCAAGTTTTTCTAGAACAGCTCCGTCCATCTCCTGAAGATAATGCTGTACCTGCCCCAAATTTGCTCTAAGCTTTTCTATATGAGTCAGTCGTTTTCCTTCCAGACTGAGTTCCCTTTCTTCATCTAACTGATAATTCAGTTCTGTCAAATCCTCAATAACTTCCTGTAGTTCTTTTACAAGTATGTCCCGCTCACAGATTTTTTTCTGCCTAACCTTCTGTTCTTTTTTTGCGTCTTGCAAAGCCTGATAAGAAACAGACACCTCTTGACGTAAAGGTTGTAAACGACCGTATCCATCAAGAAATTCTAAGTGTGAGGAAACTCGTAACAGTGACTGATTGTCGTGCTGACCATGAATATTTATTAATTGGCGACCAATTTTTTGCAATAATTCGGCTGTTACTGAAACTCCGTTGATATGCCTTTTTTGTCGGCCTTTTCGTGAAACCTGACAACGTATAATTATTTCCTCATTAAGACCTATTCCGGATTCTTCTAGTAACCTGTGGAAATCAAATTGCCCATCATTAGCAGTTTTTTCAGGAAGTGAAAATATTGCTTCTACTACCGCCTGTGATTCACCTGTTCTGATCATATTCGAATCAACACGATGCCCTAAAACAAGCAATATGGCATCGATCATAATTGACTTGCCTGCTCCAGTCTCGCCAGTGAGAATAGAAAAACCTTCTGTGAATTCTACTTCAATTTCACGGATTGTGGCTAAATTCTCTATCCTTAATTGTAATAACATTTCATTTAATTTTTATAATTTTTTAGCTATATATTTTCGAACAAATCAAAAATTATTCTATATGTTTATATTTATATAAATTTATATCTCTCTTAATTTAAAAAACTTAAATATTTTAAATGAAACTATTAATCATAATTTTATTTAACAGATTTAAAAAAACTCGCGGTTTAAAGATAATATATTGTAATTTTTGTTATTTAAAAAATGATATCCATTGGAAAATTATAAAATCAAGGCCAAATCAAAAATAACCATTAAGTAAGGAAAAATAGAATTTAATTAAATATTTGGTGCTCGATCTTGTGATTCTCACATTTGTCAAATTATACCAATTTGAAAAAATTAAAAAAACTTTAACCTCAAAATAGTTCAAAAATTCTGGAGATATATTTCTCTGATATTTTTAGTAACTTTTTCCAAAGTTTCCTTTAAATCATATACTTCGTAACCATGATGCTTTAAAAGTTTAAGAATCGTTTCAGTTTTGACCTTTTTAAAATCCAATAAATCTGTTGAATCATCATAGATCAGTCGTAGTGCATTTTCAATCAATCTCAACAGTTTGTAGTTGTATCGTAAAGTCTGGGCATCTTCTTTGTTAAGTAAATTCAATTCACCAAGTTCCTGCAGTGCATCCAGAGTTTTTGGACGACGTAATTGAGGATAATTACGTCCATACTTAAGCTGTAATGCCTGTGTAAGATATTCAATATCCAACAAGCCACCCCTGCCTTCTTTGATGTTTTTTCGATTTTCATTTTCGCCTGAGAGTTCCTGTTCTTTACGTAACCTGAAATAATTAATTTGCGCGTTCATATCTTTCGGCGGAATCCATTCATAAACCGCACTACGTATTCCTTCCTCTACTTCTTTAAACCATTTTGCCTCACCTCGACCACCAATGACCCTACCCTTGATCAAGGCTTGATGTTCCCATGGTTTTGAGTTCCCGTGATATTTTAAATATACGTCTAAAGGTGTCACCAACACACCAGCATTTCCAGAAGGACGCAAACGAGCATCAAGTTTATATGCATATCCTGTACGTGTCATTGTAGATAGACATGATATGAGGCGCTGGATCAGCTTGATCCAGTATTCCTGAGCTCCGAGAACATCTTCTCCGTCTGTGGATCCATCACCGGAATGTATGAAAATTAAATCCAAGTCCGAAAAATAGGTCAACTCACTCCCACCCAGTTTCCCCAAACCAATGATCGCAAACTGCCCTAATTCTCCATGTTTATTTTTAACATCCCCGTAACGTTGGTTTAACCATTTCTCCGATAATTTAAATGCGGCCTGCACAATAACTTCCGCGAGTACAGTAAGTCCATATCTTGTCTTTTCGTAAGAGATGACACCTTCCATTTCAGCACTACCCAGCAGAAATGTAATTGTATGTTTGAACTGTCTAAGCTGATCTATTTCATCTTCTTCGTTATTGGCACAGCAAAGCAGTTTTTCTTCTAGTTGTGCAGACCAACTTTCCGCTGAAATTTCCAGTGCTGAATTGTCCAGTTGATCCAATAAATCCAAATGATTGAGCAGATAATTCCACAACATTTCGCTAGTCTCAGCAATACGCATCAAGCGTGATATTGAAGAAGGATGTTTGGACAATATTCGATAATAACCAACTTTATTGTTCACGGATTCAAACAGCAGCTGAAATTTATTTTTTGTACTCTCAGTCATCAGGGGGGAAAGATATTGCGAGAACATTTCTATAAACTGCTTTTCCTCTAAGGTGAGATTTTTTATCCTTGCGCAGTTAAGGATTGCCGCTTCAATTTCCAAGTGTTTACGACTAAACAATCCACTAAATACTGCACGCACACTCCCCATCACATCTTTCAAATCACTCAAAAAATGCTGACGTGCTTTTTCTACATCAAACTCAAGATAAGCTAAATTTCTTGCAATCTGCTGTTGCTGTTCAATATCTGAAGGTAGTGTGTGTGTTTGTTGTTCCTCACGTAACTGAAGATGATGTTCTACTCTTCTTAAAAATAAATATGCATCTGACAAAGTATCTGCATCTCTCTTCGGGATCAATTCTACTTTCTGTAATTTTTCCAAAATATCCAAGGTCCCAGGACATCGCAGCTCAGGGTTTACACCGCCGTATAAAAGTTGAAATGTTTGCACAAAAAACTCAATCTCACGAATCCCTCCAACACCTAATTTTACATTTAAAAAGCTTTCCCTTAAATGTTCCTGTTCAATACGCTTTTTTACTTTTTGCACGTCATGTAGCACTGCTTCATCCAACAAACTTCGGAAAACAAAAGGTGTTATCATGCTCATAAAATCTATTCCTGACTGAAATGTCCCTGCAACCGGGACTGCTTTTATTAGGGCTTGACGTTCCCATACCTCACCACTTGCTGAATAATATAATTCCATTTCATCCAATGACTGAACAAGTGGTGCTCGATCTCCTCCAGGTCGCAAACGCATGTCCATACGTGCCAGAAATCCATCTTCTGTAACATCAGCCATTACATCAATCAATATTTTTGCGGATTTTATCCTGAGTTTAGAATCTTGCTTTGGATCTCCAGTAAGGGCTTCGTTATCATGAATGAAAATTAAATCCACATCAGATGAATAATTTAATTCATTACCACCTAATTTTCCCATTCCTAATATCATAAAAGGAAAAACTTCTAAAGACTCTGAATCTTGAATTTGTTTTGAATCAACAACAAAAGATCCATTTTCATCAGGATTAATATGGTTTGGTAAAATATTATTTATGCCAAGTTCGTATTTAGTTATTCTCGAAAGAGCTGCACGTAAAGTGCAAATTGCTATCGAGGAAAGTTCTTCGAGTGTCTCCTTGAAAGTGCAAAGTTCAGCAAGGTCACGCACAGTTATGCGCAGATATTCTTGATATTTGTATCGCCGTAAAATATTCTTAAATTCCATCAGGGATAACCCAGGTTTAGCCTCTATCCTTTTCAGGATTTCAGATTCCATCACTTCCAAACTTTTTTTCTGTAAAAGGAAAGGAGAGTTCAGTAATTTATCTGCAAGGTCCGGATTCCTTTTTAACCGAATTGCCAGAAAATTACTGCGTCCGAAAATATACAAGAATGCAGTAGTGTTAGGACGGTCCCAACTAAAATAGCTCCCTGAAGCTTTCTGGAATGCTTCCGTAAAATCAAGCAACTGTTTCAGAGCTGTTTCTGGAGCTCCGCAAGACAGCAGTACAGGTAAAAACTTTGCCAAATGTTCTGGAATACCTTTAACAGCAACTAACTGATCCAGTAAATTTGCCAGACGTTCCTTAGATGCATGGGGGAAAGGAAAAGCAGTGTCACGTAATATTTCCTCCCAGCCTATATTTTTAGGCAAAGGAAATATCTTATTTATCCAATCGTTGAGTATCACGTTTAACTCAGTAATGGTTTTGGGTGCGTCGACAGTTTAACATAATACGGCAATTGACAGAAATAAAATCTCTGATGTATTTGCAAATTTTGTCTCTGAAAAAATCAGTGAGTGATTTGTTCCTTTTCAAATCTATATTCCTGCTGTTATCCTAAACCTCTTATTATAAAAATTTAAAATAAGAAGTGTTTAACAAAGAAAATGGAAAAGATTTAAAAATAGAATCGTTTAAGAGAAAAACTTGACAGGGAAAAATAATAAAATAATTTCGTGGGAGCAAAGAAATAACTCCCACGATATAGTTTTTTAGCAGTGAAAATACAACTGGAACTCATGAGGATGGGGACGGGAATCGATGGCTTTGACTTCTTCTTCCATCTTCCAGTTCAACCAGTAATCAATCACATCTTTGGTGAAAACATCGCCTTTGAGTAGAAATTCGTGGTCGTTTTTCAAAGCTTCCAAAGATTCGTGAAGTGAACTAGGCATCTTACCAATTTTGTTTAGTTTTTCAGGAGGTAGATCATAAATGTTTACATCCATAGGATCACCTGGATTAATCTTGTTTTGAATTCCATCCAATCCTGCCATCATCATTGCCGGGAAAGCCAAATAGACATTTGCACCCGAGTCAGGACAACGGTACTCAATGCGACGGCCTTTTGGTGAATCAACAACAGGAATCCGAACAGTAGCAGATCTATTGCGATTGGAATAAGCTAGGTTGATTGGTGCTTCATATCCGGGAACAAGACGCTTATAGGAATTGGTCAATGGATTTGTAAATGCAGCCAACGCCGGCGCATGCTTCAGGATACCTCCGATGTAGTAAAGTGCCATTTCACTCAACCCCCCGTATTGATCACCGGCAAACAAAGGTTCTCCACCTTTCCATATTGACTGATGGGTGTGCATTCCACTACCGTTATCAGAAAACATCGGCTTAGGCATAAAAGTAGCTGTCTTTCCATTATCAATAGCTACATTCCGAACTATGTATTTATACCATTGCATCATGTCAGCAGTTCTCAACATTGTATCAAATTGGAAGTCAATTTCATGCTGTGCTGGTGCGACTTCATGATGCTGCGCTTCAATGGTCAATCCTAAGTCCTGCATAGATAAAACCATTTCTGCTCTAATATCTCGATCTTGATCAAATGGAGCCGTCGGGAAATAACCAAACTTGTGGCCAATTTTGTATGCCTTATTCCCACCAATTTCTTCTGCACCTGAATTCCACGGACATTCCGTAGAATCAATAGAATAAAAACCACCTTCAGGGCCTTGTGCAAAACGGACATCATCAAACATAAAAAATTCTGCTTCAGGCCCCACATAAATAGTGTCCCCAATTCCTGTAGATAACAGATATTTTTCCGCTTTCCTAGTCACATTGCGAGGATCACGCGAATAATTCTCTCCTGTTACAGGATCTTGAATGTCACAAATCACCGAAAGTGTCGGATGTTCAAAAAAAGGATCCATTTTGAAAGTCGATAAATCTGGTACGACTTTCATGTCACTGTTATCAATGGTCTGCCAACAGCGGATACTGGAACCGTCAAACATTCGGCCTTCTTCCATCATTTCTTCGTTCATCTCGGAAACAGGGATAGTAAAATGTTGCCATGTCCCAATAAAATCGATGAATTTCAAGTCCACCATAACAGCATCATTTTGTTTTGCAAATTCAATTACCTCTTTTGACGTAGTCATAATTTATTCCTTTTTAACTATTTTTTATTATTAATTAACCACAAAATGTGTCACAAAATATTTAACCACAAAACTAAACGCAAGTAATGAGCCAAAATTATAATACTGATTTTATAGGTTATTTATAAAGACTACAAAGATACATGCACATTTGTTAAGCACCTGCATAATTTTTGCGCATAATGTTTTAGCTCTCACAAATTAAAAACTCTCACTTAGCACAGTGAAAACGTTGGAAATTATTTTTTACCTCACAGAAAAAATAAAATGCCGGACTGGATCATAAAATCATCCCATCAACGCAAACATCATCCCCATTGCTCTCAAAGAAAAAATCATATCTTTATAAGAATCTGTGAAAAACAAATGATCTCCCAGCAACTTGCAAATTCCACTCTTCACTTGAATCGATCTGGTATGTTGCTTGCTTTTACCAAAACAATTAAAAAATCAAATAATCTGACTCACATTTTTACAGAGAATCCGTATGAGCGGCATGACCAGTCTGGTTCAAGCAGCAGGAGTAATTGAACGTAAAATGGAGACTGTTTCAAATAATTTGGCCAACGTCAACACAGTTGGTTTCAAAGAGGATCAGCCTTCTTTCAGGGAAGTTCTTTCCAATGCGCAACGTGTAGCGCCAGAGTCATTTGAGGAACGTTTTTTATCACATGAATATCTTGACGACTATGTTGGGATGGACAAATCTGCAGTGGTGGTAGATGAAGTTGGTAAAAATTTTGAACCAGGAAGAATTCGTACTACAGGGAACGATCTAGATTTTGCACTGGCTAATGAAGGTTTTTTCACCATTGAAACACCTCAAGGAGAACGATATACTCGCGCTGGCAATTTTCAACTTGATGCGTCAGGGCGCATTGTAACGAATGACGGATATCCAGTTCTTGGTACGAACGGTGTTATTACAATCAAAGAAGGTAAAATTCAGGTTAACGAAAGTGGACAACTCAGTTTAGACGGAGTTATCGCAGACAACTTCCGCTTGGTACGTTTCCAAAAACAAGACAAATTGCAAAAGCTAGGACAGGGGTTTTTTGCACCAGTAAACAGCAATGATCTGCCAATTGAATCCGAGGAGATCAGGCTCAAACAGGGCATGCTGGAAGATTCTAATGTAAACAGTATGCTCGAAATGACTCGTATGATCACCGCGACACGTGCTTATGAAACAGTTCATAGGGCTCTTACAAGGCTAGATAAATTAGATGAAAAAGCAATTAGTATAGTTCAGACTTAATTATCTACAAAATTTTTCGCCAAATAACAATCTGACAAAGGAGTTTACCGCTTATGATGCGTGCACTTTATACAGCTGCTACTGGAATGCAGGCCCAGCAAAGAAATATTGATACAACTGCTAACAATTTGGCTAACGTCAATACAACAGGCTTTAAAAAAAGCAAAGTCCAGTTTCAAGATTTACTATATTACAATGAACGCAGTGCAGGTGTTCCTTCTTCAGTATCCACACAGGTTCCAGTTGGTATTCACGTAGGTCATGGTGTTAAATATGTGAGTATTGATAAGGTACATACTCAAGGTAACATGGAGAACACCGGAAATGATTTAGATATGAGCATTGATGGAATGGGATTTTTTCAGATACTACAGCCTAATGGAATAATTGCATATTCGAGGGACGGTCATTTCAACGTTGATGGTATGGGACGACTAGTAACAAATGACGGAATGCTTATGGACCCTGAAATTAACATTCCGGCTGATACCAGAAAAGTACAAATTGGTATCGATGGTACAGTTTCCGTTTTTCTAAGAGATGACAACATGCCTGAGGCTTTAGGCAGTATTCAGTTGGCTCGTTTTCAAAATCCTGCGGGACTAACACCAATTGGTAAGAACCTTTACCTTTCAACTCCTGCTTCTGGGAACGCTATTGTTGACGCACCGGGTTCAAGTAATATGGGATCTCTCACACAGGGATTTTTAGAACGTTCAAATGTTTCTCTGGTGGAAGAAATGGTAAATATGATTACAGCACAGCGTGCATATGAGGTAAATTCAAAAGCTATTCAGTCTTCAGATGAAATGCTTCAAAACACCAACAATCTTGTACGTTAATTAATTTCGACTTAAATCCATTAGTAGTAATTTTATTTTTATTAAAAAGAAAAAACGGATTCTAGGGAAACAGTTTAAAAAAACACTACGTATTAAAAATAGAATCAGTGGTTAATAAAAAAGATAGAAAGATGAGATATCTCAAGCACAGTTGCAGATTGTTTGTGCTGTTAATTTTGCTTAGTTCTGGGATAGCTTTTTCTAAAGGAAGCTCTCTTCCTGAGGAAGAACAGATCAAAATTATCCTCCCTCAGTCTTCAGTTATTAATAACGATCAATACCTACTGGGAGAAATTTCACAAATTGAAGGGGGAGATGTTGTGCTCCTGGAAAAAGTCAGCCAAATCGTCATTGGTCAATCACCTTTACCCGGCCGCAAATTAACTGTTACAAGATCATTAATTCTCTCCCGTTTACGTTCCCAGAAGATTAATACAAAACGCTTTTTATTTCCAGGATCAGAATCAAGCAGTATTACTCGTGCAGCACTCAAAATCAAAGGTAAAGATATAGAACAGGTAGTCCTAAAGCACATCAGGGATACTAATAATAACGAGGACTTAAAACCTCGGATACTTGCTAAAACAAGAGATATTTTCCTTCCCAGAGGGCAGGTAAGTTACGTTATCAATTCTAAAGGCAAATATAAAAAAGAAGGCGGTTACCGAAATTATGATGTTGAGTTCAGTATAGATGGTAAAGCAGTCAGGATTGTTACTGTGCGAACATATCTAAAATTGTACAAAGAAGTTTTTGTTGCACGTGATACTATTAAACGTAATAAAATTATTGAAGAATCGGATTTAATGAAAGTCCGTAAAAATGTAGACCGAATGCCACGAGAATATATAACAGAAAAAGATCAACTGGTAGGCAAAATATCTAACCGAACAATAAATCCGAGTGAAACAATCCGCGGTAATACAGTTTCAATTCCACCATTGGTAAAATCCGGTGATCGTTTGCAGATTGTTTTTGAAACTCCTTTTTTACGTCTTTCAGCTCCAGGAATTTCTATGGCAAAGGGTAGAAAGGGAGAAAGAATCCCCGTGAAAAACATGGACAGTAAAATCGTGGTTTTTGCCACTGTAAAAACCAGAAATATTGTTCTGGTAAATTAATCATAGAGACTTGCTTTGCTGGAGCATCAGCAAATTATAGAAAGTGATGATTTTCAGATTAGACTTCTAAAATTAGAAACAAATCTAATTTTAGAATATACTTAATTAAAAGGTTTTTCTTTTATGCTTTTCGAAAATGAGAAACTTTCTTAATTTCTTAATTATTAATTTTTAAAATTGTTTTAAAAGTGTCAGATTTATTCCACTTACATACGCCTCCCTTCAAGTACTTTTTGACTACACTATTGTTATTTAGTCTTTCCGGTTGTCTTCCTTCGAGACCTGAACCGCAACCTCCGAATGAACTTGTTGAGGAGAATGCAGTAAAAAAACAAAATGACAAATTACGACTAACATCAAAAAAAGTCCGCCGCAAAAGAATTTCTTCAAGCAGAAACCTTTATGAGGGCTCACTCTGGCGTTACGAATCGTCTTTTGGGAATCTACTCCGTGATCACCGCGCCCGTTTCCGTGGTGACCTGTTGAATATTAACGAAGTAAGTTTGATCGTAAACGCTCCTCCCCCAAAATTACCAACTGAAGGCCAACCAGCAGGAGGAGCAGCAACAGCAAATGTTGCACTGGAAGCTTTGACCTTAAGAGATGCGATTGAAGAAGAACAAAACGATATTTTACGGAATTTAGACGGAATTTCTGCTCGCGTAATCCGAGTACTTCCTGATGGAAACATGCTCATCAAAGGACAAAAGATTGACTATAGACAACGTAATCAAGTGAGATACATAACCACTGTAACAGGCATTTTACGTCCAGCAGACATAAATGATTCAAACATTGTTTCTGCCAGTAAACTTGCAAATCCTAACGTAAAAATCAAGCGACAGCAAAGTGGCAGCCTAGTTCGTGAACGTCTCAAAAAACTAGCCCCACTCCTCGGCAAAGAAAAATCGGGATTGTTAGGTCGTCTTAGTGATTTATCCAAGGGTGCATCTGAATAAACTGCAAATTTTTTTCAGGAATTATGTTTCCATGGGGTGTTTCGTGTGTTTTCAGATAAGAATCATTGGAAGTTCTAACAACCAATTTGAACAATGTTAGACTCGCCATACCAAAATCCCATTTCAAAATATTGTTTAGAATAGCTCAGCTTTCTTCTGCATTAGATAAAAGAAATCCTTCTAAGATCTATAGAAAGAGAACTCTTAGCATGTCTGTTTTGTTCATATAAAATATCCTCCTGAAGTAGACCCTTTCAATTAATAATGTATGCCGTTTTACAAGCAATTTTGTTATACATTGATAATAAAATCTAAATTTTAAAATAGTTATTAAAGCTTCTTCATGACCATAAGTTCCAGCAGATCCGGCCTTTCCCAACTTGAGAAACAACTGGAGTTACTGACTGCATTTAATCTACAGGTACCTTGTAACCCTCAAGGAGATTTTGCAAAAGCCGGATTTAAAAAATTACTGCAATCCCTCAAAACAACCAAAATCAGCGATTCCATTCGTGCTTCCTACAACGCAGAACATCTTAAAAAATGGAAAGAGTATGCTCAAAGTGAATTTAATGAAATGGGACGAATAAACCGCTTAAGACTAGAAAGTTTGATGCTACTTTCAGATGAAGAAATGATTAAAACCATGTTTGAAGGTCTGCTCATTTTTGATATCAATCCTGAAGATTCACGGCAGTTGGAAGTACATGAAAAGACAGGTAAGTATAATGATGATGGAAAACCCGTAACACGCAATATCGCATTTGACGTTTTTAAAAAAGATGCAATTCACGGAATAGAAGGAATCGAGAGATTCTTACCATCACCTGCAATCAAGGGTGAGGCAGGTATGGATGCTCATCTGGAGCATGAATTTTCTGGCACAGACCTCGTCAGTCATTTTAAAAAAGATTCCGCAAAGATGATTAAAGCCCTCACAACCATTGGAAGTCTTGGCGGAATAGGACACAAGCCCGATTCAGACATGGATGCGCAGGTAATTATAAATACAAACCCGGAATTTCAATTTAGCTGGAATGATGCGGATTTTCTGGTGGCATTGATTGCAAATGTTTTAGAGTCTTTTTATGATCAGTACTTTCGCTATTCTCTGACTGCAAAAGAACGTATCGAAATAAATAAAACTGCGATAGCTACTTTAAAAGAAAAATGCAGTGAAGGAATCAGCGAAGAAGAATTGCGTGTGATTGACTCTATCTTTGCAAGCAGTTACCGCAGAGAATTGAGAAAATTAATTCAAGCACATGTGCAAAAGCGTCCTGCAGAAGAGCAAAGAAGATTTTTCCTAAAGGCAGTCATCACGACTTTAAACTCTTTTCCAGATTGTGAGGATTTGCTATCACCGCTTAATAATTTTTTCCCATTCATAAAAAACACTGGTGGGGACCTTGAACGAAAAGGTTTCCCCTTTTCGTTCAAGCAATTTAAAAAAGAAAAAGTTCTAAAGTGGTTAATTCAGTATTATCGTCATACTTTTCTCGATGATGCAGGTGCCCGTCAAGTTTTATGGCGCTATGCAGTCAGCAACAACATGACACCGGATTCCGTCCCTGAGGAAAAACAAAACGCTTGTTTTTTGAACAGTTTGACTAATAACTCTCAGTTATCATTACTGCTGAAGGAGTTTTTTGAGTTCCTATCCAGCAAGGTGGCTTTTTCAACACGTAAAAATGTGGCAGAAGCAATAAAATCATTAAAAGAGCACTTCAGAGCAAACAATTTAGAACTTGATGGAAATCTGGAAGAACATATTTCCTCCATGTTTGAAATCAATTACAGTTCCAGAATCGTTGAGTTGATTGAAGTTTTTTCTGATGGACAAGCCAAAGACGTTGAAGCTCAAATTGAATATCCTTTACATCTCAAAATTCAGCAAGCAGAAGCTTATCTTACGAAAAAATATCCATCAACAGAAATACATTTTTTCACCAATATTCTACGAAAACAGCGCAACGGACAGCATACCCCATTTTTAGTTTCTCCGGAAGGCAGTATGGCTTATGCACTGATGCTTAACGATTTCCTGCTAAATCCTGCTGCCATGATCTGCGGTATAACACCCATGCCTTTTGACCTACCTAAGAATTTTAAGGTTCTTTCTTCAATTGGAGTTTTTCCGGATGAGGAGTGGACACTCAAGCAAAATCTTGATGCAGAATATAAAGTACCATCAAAAACTGCTAAACCGGAAAACGAAGAAGGACAGACAAAAAAGACGTCAGGAGAAAAGATACCTATTCTTGAAGAAGAAACAGAGTCATTTGTGCTTGGGAAATTACCGAACTGGGGTGAAATTATTATCCCGCGTGAAATGTTTCTGGGGCATGCACTGCCTATTTTTTTACGTGAAAGTGAGAAAATTAGTCACCGTAATCTTCCCAAAGCATTATTAAACTGCTGGTGGCTGGAAATGATTGTCTGCATTGACAAGGATGATGATCTACCTACAAGTCTGACACGACTCTTATGGAATCCGGAAGGCAGAAAATTTATCAGCGAACAACATAAAGGTTCGTTGATTGACGCAATCATTAAAATGGAGGACGATTATCCTCCACTACCACTTGATCCGTGGTGGTTGAAATTTACAGAGATGCTGGTACGTTTCGAAAGCTACGAACAGGATGAAGAGGAAGAACCGGATTATGAACTTACTACTCTTTCTGAAACTCAAAAGAATATTGTTTTTTGCTTTTCTCAGCACATGCGCATTACTGATATTATTAATTTCGGAGATGAAGGAAAAGCATTCTGGCAGGGTGAAGATGCAAACTGGCGCAGCAGAGCCTTAGTTGATTTTTACAATATTTTCTTTTCTGTTCCTGAGGACCGTCGTGAACTGATTCGCTTTGCTGAGGGACGTGACGATGCAGGAAACAAAGTGGAAAAAATGCTCAAGAAACTTTTTCTTGAATCGATGACACGAGTAGAGAAGAAACTCTGCAAAATAGGACACACACGTGCACTGCAACAAATAAGCAACCAACTGGCACGATTGTGCGAGAAAGGTTTTGAAAAAGAAAAAACAGCAAAATTCCTCAGCCCTTTGCTAGACCTTGTTAATCAACGTGTTTCCATAGAAGACAGAAAAGTACTGATAAAACTTAAAAAGAAAATCCCGCTCAACAAAATTGAACAAATGCAGGCTAAGATTGTTTATGAAGAATTACAAAAACTAAAAAGCGTGCAGGGCAACATTGTTGATTATTTTGCTCAGTTTAGGTTAAAAATGGAAGAAAGTTGGGTCCGTAAAACAATCACAAACGCCAAAGTGAAAATAGCCGGAAATTCATTGGAAAATGTTATTTTTAAATTTCATTTTGAGCGTAATTTTGAAAGAAAACCTTTTCAGGTTCCTTTGCCGATTTCAAAGAGTCTGAGTATCCCTCGTTCCAAAATAAAAGTAGAATTTATCCGTAAAACAGCAAAATGGAAATTCAGTTCTGTTCTCAGCCACAGAGAAGCCGGAAGAGAAAAGAATGCAGAAAATGTGATGCCGATGTTTGAGTCAAATCTGGTAGAAGGTGTTGCGCGCTGCACTTTTAGCGGATATGTAGGTTTTGGTGGAAAGCATCTTTCAACCTTTGAAAAACCTGCATCACAAGTTCATAGTGACATTGCAATGAACGCCGTTTCAGGTGGTGCACTAGTTATAATAGCAAAAGAAATAATAAAATTTTTCAAGCCGTTCACAGTTTCATCTCGAGAGTTAATGTCAGACATACATTACGTACGTGACATTCTAATGATCTGTAATGTCAATAAGAATGATACTCTTTCGCTAATTGTGCGAGATAATCTGGGTGAGCAATTTGTGATCAACTTTGATATTCAAAAAATTGACGTAAAGAAAGTTCCTCCAAAATTAAGAATAGGCGGCGACTCTGTCGTTGCAGAATTCTTTATGAGACTCAACAGCCAGCAGTGCCGACTTTTATTCATGAAAAATTTGTCAGCCTTAAAAATTCCTCTACGTACTTCATTTCAACCTCGTCTGCATATTTGGGTCAATGGAGCAAATTACAACCTACCAGTAACACCAAAATTTCAGCAGAATTACCTTAACGGAATTGCAAATACTCTCTGGCCTCATAACTCGATTGGAACACGTGAGCATTTAAAACCTGTTAATTTAAGCAGGACATTTGATGAAATTGGCAAAGAATCTATGCACGGGACTGAATAACAGATTTAAAATAGGAAATTTTATATGTTTATAAAAAACATTTCCTATTTATCTACCTTGTCCGTATAATAAATCTGACAGCAGCACTGGTCAGCACTTTATTTATGAACAAGCTACTGAGCTAGAAAATGGCAGACAAAGAACCAAAAGAAAATCAAAAAACTCCGAATGTTAATTTCATCAGTTTTCAAAAGCAGCTGCGTGGAATAGTTAAAGACGTTAAAGAGCATAATAAAAAAACAGGGCTAAAAAAAATTTTTGGTAGCAAAACTGAAAATTTGCATGTCAACGGAAGTATTTTGCAAAAAGATATTCCAGACAATAAAGAAATTTCAAAGTATGTTAAACAGTTAGATAAAGAACCAAACAATGTCGAATCACGTTTAATGTTGGTAAATACCGTATTGAATGCCAGAAAAGATCATTCATTGAGTACCCATCTGAACTTGATGCTGCAAGCTGCATTACCAGTTTATCTAGGTGACATCACCCCAACAATTATACAGATTGTTGTGCATACCTACCGTTCTTATTTAGAATGCCTCGGCAATATTCACAAACAAAACATGATGGCCATTAAATCAACTGCTCTGAAAAATGTGAATATGAAGGGGATTGATGTCAATGATGAAAAGACTGAAGATACCCATGTGAAAGACTCAGAGTCGATAAAAACTGAAATTAAAATTGCAGAATCACTGATTGAAAATTGTGATTCTGTGATTCAAAGTGTAAAAACAAAAATGACTGCCACCCTTTCACATGAAGAAATTGAAGAGCTTACCGCTGAAGGTAAAGCATCCAGTTCTATGTTTGGCGGCAGCGAAGAAAAAGTGAATCCGAACAAACAAAATCTGATTATTGGTAAAGCCGTACAGGCAATTGAAATATTGAAACAAATCCCATTGCTACAGGGTGCAGGGCTAGATCTGGCAAAACAACTAGGTCGCATTGACTCAAAGCTAACTTATCCACTAGTGATGGAGGGGCGTATTCAAATGCAGGCATTAAAATATCAATTGCTGAGGATAGAAAGTGGTGATCGTATTGCACGGGATAACATGGCTCCTGTATACAATCTTGCATTAGTGGCTTACCGAAAAGCTTTGAAACTTACTTCAAAATCTACTCCTAAAAAAGCAGACCTACCAGTATTGACAGAGTTCGGAAATATGACTCATTATGGTTATATACACCGTGATCTAATGCGCTTTACCGAAGAAGGTGTAAAAACTTTGGTCAAGCTAGGGAAAGATTCTGTTGATGCAGCAGTAACCGTAGATGAAAGTTTTGTCCCACTACAAAAACGTCTAGAGAGTTCAATGACTCAGCTCTTCCAAAATGAGACACAAGCAAATAGTAAAGTCAGATTCAACTGATTCAGAATAGTAGTTCCTGTGGAAAATCTTCTGCAAAAACTCCATAAAAATTGGGAACATATTCAACTGGCTGCCGCAATAGAAAAGAAAAATAACATAAAAAAACAAAAAAAACCTCTTACCGTATTGGTCAGCGTAAGTGGTGGCTGTGACTCGGTTGCTCTCCTCCATTTGCTCCAGCGTCAAAGAAATCTTTTTGATCTGGAACCGCATATTTTACATTTCAATCATCAATTGCGACCAGAATCAGCCCAAGAGCAAGATTTTGTAAAATCAATTGCCGAACATTATGAAATCCCTTTTCATCATAAAACAGCAAAACACCTTAAATCAGGACAATCCGCCCTACAGGAATCAGCCCGTGAATGGCGGATTGAAGAGTCCCGTAATCTACTAAATTTTCTCGGAGGTGGGTTTATTGCTACAGGACATCAGGCTGATGACCAGATAGAAACCTTATTACTTAAATGGCTACGTGGAACGCATATTTCAAATATGCAGGGCATGCAATGGACAAACGAAGATTTCATCCGTCCTCTGCTCAACTTTAAGAAGAGCGAGTTGAAAGAATATTTAAAAACTAATAAGTTGACATGGATGGAAGATACTTCAAACCAAAGCTCAGCATACTTACGTAATCGTGTACGCATTGAACTGATACCACTTTTGGAAGAATTAACCCGACATGGTCTGCATTCACGGATTAATGATTTAAGTGAACAAAGCAAAATTCTACGCAAATTTTTGGACTCAAATTATGATACTTGGGAAAAAAGCCATAAAAAGCAAGCTAGTAACACTCAGGATGTTCTCCACATAAAAGTGTTAGAGCAGGCTGACGATTTGATTGTACATGAAATTTTACATAATTTCATTACAGCACATACTGGGCTAGTATTGAGTTTTCGAAAACTCCAAAACATTTTTGACCAATTAAGGAAAGACAGCAATCTATGGGAAATGAATCTTTCTCAGGAATGGATAATCAAGAAGTCCGGGAAAAAACTTTGCTTGCAACAAAATAAAGAAAAGTAATTTTTTTTCTATTGAAATAATTTAAGACAACAATGTTTTTGATAAATTTTTAACGTTAAACTAGGGACCTATAATGAGAATTGGCATCGATATGGGTGGAACAAAAATTGAGGGAATCGCACTTGCTGATTCAGGAGAAGAATTGCTTCGCATACGGGTTAAGACTCCACGGCATGACTACGAAGCAACTATTGAGGCAATTGCGGGAATTGTCCGCAGTATTGAAACAGAAACAAAACAAAAAGCTACAGTAGGTGTTGGTATCCCCGGTACAATCTCACCTCAGACAGGACTTGTAAAAAATGCGAATTCTACCTGGATTATAGGGAGGCAGTTCGACGTTGATTTAAGCAACGCAATGCAGCGGGAAATTCGGATCGCAAATGACGCAAACTGCCTTGCCGTTTCCGAAGCAGTAGATGGTGCGGGAGCGGGCTCCAAAGTGGTATTTGCCATCATTATCGGAACAGGGTGCGGAGGTGGCGTAGCCATCGATCAGAAAGTACATGTAGGGCTCCATTCAATTGCAGGTGAATGGGGGCATATTTCTTTGGGATGGATGAGTCAGGAAGAATTTCCTGGTGTAGATTGTTATTGCGGGCAAAGAGGCTGTCTTGAAACATTTATTTCAGGGACAGGTTTTGAAAATGAATATGAGAAACAAACGGGGGTTCAAAAAAGTGGCCGAGAAATCGCAGAGCTACTGGAGCAGGATGATGCGGACGCAGAAAAAGTCATGCAAATTTATGAAAACCGACTCGCTCGGGCCATTGCTACTGCGGTAAACATCATCGATCCGGATGTCCTGGTTCTTGGTGGAGGTATGTCAAATCTTTCACGGATTTACAAAAACGTTCCGGAATTAGTTCAAAAATGGATTTTTGGAGGGGAATTCACAACTCCTATTAGACCGGCAAAACACGGAGATTCCAGCGGTGTACGCGGCGCAGCCTGGCTTTGGTGATTATATTGCGCGGGATTTTTCAACTAAATACGTAAAACCGACTACTTCATAAGTCAGAGCTAACGGCAGAAATACCCAGCCTACAAAAGGTAAAAAGGTCAGAATTGCAGGCAACCAGCCAATACGAATCGGCACCAAGCGCCAGCTCTTCTTGAGCTCAACAGCTTCTTCCGGATTTGTCAAAATATCCAGATAAATAACAACGCTCTGCCGTCCTAGCAGGTGAGCTTCCATTAGAAAGACTAGGGGCAGCCCAACAATCGGGATCAAGCCGAAAAAGAGCAGCAACAAAGGAAAAAAGCAGGCTTTCAGGGCTTCTTTCAAAATATATTTCAATTCTGCAAACCAAGCTTTCAGACTAAACGCAGTTTCTTCAATTTGCCTAAAATCTTTAATAACCATACTTACAATGCTTTGATGCCAAAAACTCATTAGTTCTACTGAAAAACGAAGTGCTGCCAGAGAAATCACAGCCGCAACTGTAAGTTGAATACTCCACAAAATAACTGTCCCAGTTGAAGCCCAAAAGCCATCACCTTCACCAAATATCAAGTTGATAAATGGATATAGTAGCTGATAATAAAACAGACCATTCAGGATTAGTGTGGCTGCAAAAAAAATAAGATAGTTTAAAAACAAACCTCTTAAAACTAATCCACGCAGGCCTTCAATCCTAGCAAAAGCCTGATACCCTGCACGAAATACTGCCAGCGCATCGGTTTTCTGAAGTTTTACTTTAGTTTGTGTTTCAGTGTCTTTCACAAATTGTCTCATTTAGCAACAGTATATTTAAATTTAACCTGGTTAAATAAACCCTGAAAGATTTTGAAATAGTTTGATAGTACTTAAAAGTCTTTAACTGCTCAACTTAAAATTCACTCCTTAAGATGATTGTGCAAATATAAGCATTTAATTTTTTCATTAATCGTTTATCTATAATACTCCATGGAAATCAAATTTTTCTGTTTCAATTTTTTATGTAACTATTATCTTTAAGTTTTTTAAAATGTAATTGCTGCAAAAAAAAGCACTTTAATTGCATAATTCAGTTAAAGATGACTCTGAAAACCGCACCATGAGATGAGACGAATGAGATTCGAAAGGATTTTCAGAATTTATTCTGGTTTTGACTATGCTCAACCTACGGATTCCGAAAGATTTAGTTACTTCATTATTACTTGAAAATTAATTTTTTAGATGTTCTCTTAAATGAATATAATGAGAATATTATCCCATTACACAAAGTGCCGGCTTTACATAAAATAACAGTTCTTATAGCATTTTTCATGATTAGCGCATTTCACGCGGACGCAGAAGAATTTTGGCGTATCCGCTATTCAGTTCCTACTTCAGGTGAAAGTGAAATCAAACGTGGTTCAAGCATAGCCTCTGAAAAACTTAATACTTCGGGACACAGTGGAAATATGGTTTTTCCCAATGGAATCGGCTTCGGTTACAGTACAGTGCACACAGACGGAAGTCTGAGTGAAATTGAGTATAAATTTAAGAATCACAGCCTTGATCTGACTTATACAATTGGAAATGAACTAAGCTTAACTCTGGGTGCAGGTCGGTTGGTATATGGTCGGGGGGAACAGAGCATTAGCGGAACCAGCTATGTAACAGAAAGTAGCAGCGGTGAGGCCTTGTTTATGAACTTTGGCATACCTTTTTTTGGAGGAGAGTTATTTTTGGGGTACCGCCAAAATAATATCGAATATAAAAATTTCCAAAGCAGGATTTCAGGACAGCCAGTAATACTTGAGGATTCAATAAAATTACTCTCAAGTCAGGTCAATACAGGTTTTGGATTCCTATTTTGAAAATTCTTTCTTCTGTAAAGCAAGCACTTTTCAGCAAAGAGTTCCGTAAAATGAATATAACGTACAACTTTCAGATTAGATTATAAAGGGTTGTTAGTATTCGATGCAGAAAGAAAAAAGCCTGAAAAGATCTCACATCACTCATTTGCGGAACAATTTTTTTTAAAACACATATGACTGATGTTAATAAGCAACTCATGCTGATGGCCATGCAGCTTGGAGAAAAGGCACGACATAAAACCGGAGACAATCCCTGGGTCGGTTGTGTAATTGTTAATGACGGGCAGGTACTTGGTGAAGGTTGTACAAATGCTGTTGGAGGGCCACACGCTGAAGTGGAAGCGATTCAACATGCGGAAGCTCAAGGGCATTCTCTGGCCGGTTCAACACTTTACTGTACGGTAGAACCATGTTCTTTCCAAGGTAGAACACCTTCGTGTGCCAAAACTATCGTAGAAAAAAATATTTCACATGTCGTAATTGCAATTAGAGATCCGCATCCTAAAGTGAATGGTGAAGGAATACGGATTCTCAAAGCAGGAGGAATCAGTGTAACAGAAGGAATCGAAGAGGTAGCAGTCCGCCGCTCGCTCGAAACCTGGTTGAAAGTATACGAATGAGCATAATCCGAGAATATCCTGAACGGCCTTTTGTTGGAGTAGGTGTAGTAGTTTTACGCGGAGATGAGGTGTTGCTCGTTCAGCGAGTTAAAGCTCCTTATAAAGGTCAATGGAGCATCCCCGGAGGGAAACAGCGACTTGGCGAAACAGTTATGCAGGCTGTTCACAGGGAATTGCTGGAAGAGACCGGTGTCAAAATTGAACAACCTACTTTACTTGATGTAGTGGATGTTATTGTACCGGATGATAATGGAAATATACAGTACCACTACACACTGGTAGATTATAAGGCAGAATGGCTTTCAGGGGAGTGCTGTTCCGGAGATGACGCGGATGATATAAAATGGGTCACCTTTGATGAACTAAGCTCACTTAAATTGCTTGAAATAACTAAAGAAATTATCTCCAAAGCATTCAGCAACTCTACAATGAAATAAGTTTTCAGTAAAAACAAAATTCACTAGTTTGGGAATTTCAGTTTAGAAATTCGTTCAATTGTCCAGCCGTATTATTAGTTCCGTTTCCGAAATCCTTCTTCTTCCCAGGTTAGGAAACGTTTTCCTATTACATCACCAGTATCTTGAACAGAGATGAACGCGTCGGGATCCGTATTAAATAAATATTCTTTTAGACGTCCCAGTTCCAACAGGTTGATTACTGTATAAATTACCCGTTTTTCTTCTTTAGCATAACCTCCGGAGGCGTGAAAATAAGTAAAACCACGGTCGAGTTTTTTTAACACGTTTTCCGCAACTTCTTCAGACCTGCCTGAAATGATGAAAACGGATTTTCGCTGAGAAAATCCTATCTGCCCTTTTTGCATACTCCAACTGAAAACATACATAAATACACCGGTATAGAGTGCTGTTTCAAGATCATAAAGAAAGGCATTGCTGGAAATAACCACGAAATTAACAATATTAAAAACTGTACCAATCGGAATAGCCAGACGTTTTTTAATCACAGTTCCGATAATATCAAGTCCTCCTACCGAACCCCCAAGACTCAGATAAATACCTGTACTAAAACCTGCAAGAGCTCCTCCAAATATTGCTGCTAACATAGGATCATTAATCGAGATCCGTATTCCATCTGTCATTTCCAGACTTATTGCATAAAACGCCATTCCTATTAGAGAAGTTAAAATGAATTTCAAAGAAAATTCCCGGAAACCAATAATAAATATAGGAATATTGAGCAGAACATACAATAAACTGAATGGGATAAATTCTTTGATGTATTCATAAAACAACAAACCTAAACCGGTCAATCCTCCTGCATAAAAATTGTGAGGGAGCAGAATCCCATTAACAACGCCACTGAAAGTGAAAACACCTAATGCGAGTGCTGTCAGCATCCACCAATACTTCCAGGTAAATAATGCCTGTACAAATTCCTTAAAATCTAACTTAAACTGATTCATAAATTTTCTGACTGATTTAGTTGATAAAAAAGCAAAAAAAAACGGGATGGCCGCTTGTGCAGGCATCCCGTCAGGTTAATGTTTATTCTAAAATGAATTATGAGGCAGTTTGCACACTTACCGCACAAGGACCTTTTTGTCCTTCTCCAATCTCGAATTCTACGTTTTCTCCTTCTCTGAGATATCCCCCTCGGACCTCAGAATGATGAACGAACAAGTCTTTTCCGGACTCTTGCTCAATGAATCCATAACCTTTACGCTCGTTAAACCACTTTACTTTGCCTGTTGCCATTGTGACCTTATATTTTAATTAACAAATCTCTTCTACATGAAGAGGTAATTCATAGATTTTGACAGGAAATAGAATAAAAGCAAGAAAAAAATATAACTTTTTTCCTCAGAATTTTTTCATACCGTCATTAAGCAAGAATATTTTCTGACACAGTATCATCTTCCAGATTTTCAAAAAGACCAGCATAAACCCCATTTTGTCCTACCAAATCAACGTGTGACCCACGTTCCACAATTTTACCTGTATCCATCACCAGTATCATATCTGAATTACGGATAGTGCTCAATCTATGTGCGATAGCAATTACAGTTTTATAATGAAAAATACGTTCAATTGCTTTCTGTATCAGATTTTCGGTCACAGAATCAACTGAGCTGGTGGCTTCATCTAATACAATTAAATCACTTTCTATCGCCAGAGCTCTTGCAAAAATGATTAAACGACCCTGACCTTCAGAAAGATTTTTTCCACCTTCAAGCAATATTGTTTCATATTGCTCCGGTAATTCTTCTATAAATTCTTTTGCATAGACATATTCCGCGACTTTTTTAATTATCTCAGGGGAAATTCCATCTCGGTTCAACGCAATATTAAAAGCGATGCTTTCCTCAAACAAGTATGATTCCTGTTGCATCAAAGAAATCAACCTCAATAAAAAATCCCTTGAAATTGAACTCAGTTCCACTCCGTTAATTTTTATTGATCCTTGATAACGTGTATAGGTTCTTGTCAGAATGCGGACTATAGTTGATTTACCTGAACCTGTCGCACCGACGATTGCAACTCTGTCGCCTTTGCGAACAGTAAATGAAATGCCACGTAAAACCCAGGGACCATCTTCTGTGTAACGGAAATGGACATTTTCAAAAATCAATTCTTCAAAATCCTGGAAACGTTTCTCCATTTGTTCCGTTGTGTATTTTGCTGTGTTCTGTTCTGCATCTTGATCTTCCGAAATTTCGCGAAACATTTTATCCACATTTTCCAATGATGAAAGTGAACGCTGGAAAACTGAAATTTGTTGAGTAAATTCCCTAATCGGAACAAAAATACGATTCAATGTATTGATGAAACCAACTAGGACTCCAATTGAAACTATTCCTGCTATAATCTGCTGTGAACCGTACCAAATCATTAAACCGAGTGCAATTGAAGTTATTCCTTCAATTACTGAATATAAAGCTGCGTCATAAAAATTAGAATGTGTTTGAGCTTTAAAAAAATCTTTTGTTTTCACTTCAAAATTCTTTTGTACTTTTGCCTCAGACGCATACAACTGAATTGTTTTCACTCCATTCAGGCATTCCTGCAAAAAGCCAGTCGCTTCTGCAAGTGCCTCTCGGGTAAGGTTGTAATAATGCCTTAATCGTGTCCTCAAAAAATTACTGACAATATATATCGGCGGTAGGATCAGCAGCACAACAAGAGTGAGTTTCCAACTCAGTATTATAAGTAAAACAAGTAAGGAAATTGTTTTCAGAAAGTCTGTAAAAATGGAAAGTACACCTATGGCTAGCGAATCATTGAGCGCTTCCATGTCTGAAGTGAGGCGCGTCAAAATTACTCCGATCGGCCGCTGATCAAAGAATGAACGAGGCATCGAGAGAATATGCGCATAGAGATCACTGCGCATTGCGCTAATGGCTAATTGTCCAGTTTTTTGGAGGGTAAAAGTATAAATCGAATCAGCAAAATAACCCACAGCAACTGTTAACGCCATGAAAGTCACCATCTGAATCATTCCTTCCAGATCTCCAGGAATAACATAATCATCAATAATGCTGATGATCAACCAAGGTAGCATTAAGGTTGCCCCAACTGAAAAAGGAACCGTGCATATTCCAATGGCCAGACTTTTCCAGTACGGACGAACGTAAACGAGAAAGCGTTGAATTAATTCCCAGTCTTTGATTTCTTTGTTCAAGGTTAAAACAGATTCAGAGTTTGAATTTAGTCAGTTTCAAGGTTTTAGCAATGAGGATATCACTCCATGTTACATCCGTTGTCTGACAGAAGCTAACTGGACACATGTTACAAAGACCTGCATTGCCTGATCTAAATCTTCAACACTGGGAAAAGTTGGAGCCAGTCTGATGTTCTCGTCTTCAGGATCCAGACTGTAAGGGAATGTAGCACCTGCAGGAGTGAGCTTCACACCGGCATCTCCCGAGAGACGGATTATTTCTTTTGCCAGTCCGGGATTAGAGTTAAATGAAACAAAATATCCACCTTCTGGGTTACACCAGTTTCCCATAGCTTTGCCGGCAAGTCCGATTTCAAGATGCTTTTGTACCATATTAAACTTAGGTCTTAATAATTCTGCGTGTTTTTGCATGTGTGAACGGACACCTTCAATATTTTTGAGAAAAATGAGATGCCGCTGCTGATTAAGTTTATTTGGACCAATACTCATCACTGCAAGACGTTTACGGAAATGCTCTAAATTTTCCACAGACGCTCCTAAAAATGAAATTCCTCCACCTGCAACTGTTATCTTTGAAGTTGATGCAGTTAAGATTAAATTATCCTCGGTTTCATATTTCCGGCAGTAATCCATCACATTTGCCAATTGTTGAGGATTTTCCCGCAGGTCATGTACACCGTATGCATTGTCCCACATCACCCGAAAATTTGAACCTGCGATTTTTCCAAGTTCAGCAATCCTTTTTACTACTTTGTCCGAATATACACAGCCGGTAGGATTTGAATATTTGGGTACACACCACATACCTTTTATTTGAGGATCTTTGCTGACCAGTTCCTCAACTCTGTCCATATCCGGCCCATCATCCTTAATGTCCACATTTATCAATTTGATACCGAACTCCTCACAGATGGTAAAATGGCGATCGTAGCCTGGAACTATTGCCAGAAATTTTACATCACTTTCTTTTGCCCATGCAGTATCTGCTCCCTGCGAACCATGATAATATGCGTGCAGCATGTATAGATACATCAGTGACAAGCTGCTGTGATCGCCACAAATCACCTCTGCTTCCGGAAGTCCAAGCATTTCACCGCCAAGTTTTCGTGCAGCCGGAATTCCATCAAGTCCTCCGTAATTTCTTAGGTCTGTACCATCCTCCAAAATCATTTTATTTATAGGCAGATCCTCCATTGCGTCAGCCAAATCGAGCTGAGCATTTCCGGGTTTACCCCTCGTAAGATCCAGTTTTAAATCCGCATCCTTAAATTGTTGATATTTTACTACAAGTTTTTTTTCCCAGGACTGCAGTTCCTGCTGGCTAGCATTGTCAAGATTCATAAAGTTTTTTTCAGGTTAAAATTCACCCTTCCATTATCTGATTCAGTTCTCCAAGTGTCAAACCTGAATCTACGTAGTTTCAAGTCCTTTGCTTTTTCTGAAAATTTACTCAGATTAGCAGGACCATTCGCTGATTTGTCTGCAAAAGAGCCCGCCATCACCAAGAAAATCATGAATAATATTGAAATGATTTTTTCGTTGAACAGAAATATATTTCGCGGGAACTCCTTGTTTTTCCAGGAAGGTGCAATATTCTTGCGATTGCCGATGAAATTCGAGTGATTCATCAGCTCCTACCGCAAGTAAAACAGGTGTTTTTGAAGTAGGTTTTAGCAGGAGAGGACTATTAGCTGAAACAAGCTCCGGGCTGAGCTGCAGTTTTGGCTGAAGCCAAGAAAACTGGAACGCTCCCAAGTCAAACAGCCCGCTGATGGGCAACATACCTTTAATAATATCTGAAGCCAGTCCGTATTCTTTTTCCCATTTTGTGCTAAGTAACATCCCCGTCAAATGTCCTCCAGCAGAATGTCCGGAAACCGTGATCTGCTCAGGATTTCCTCCAAATGTCATTGCATTTCGGTAAGTCCATGCTACTGCGGCACGTGCCTGCCTGACAATTTCAGAAATAGTAACTTTAGGGCAAAGTGCGTAGTTGATGAGCACGGCTGTAATCCCGTTTCGCAATAGTCCTTCGGCAACAAAAGCAAAATCTCGACTGGACATAGAATGCCAGTAACCTCCGTGAAAAAAAATGTGTATGGGACTGGCTGGAATTTCTGATGAAAAAATATCCAGAGTTTCCTCTGCAGAAGAACCATATGAAATTCTGGGAATATTGGGATATTCTCCAGATACCCTTTCACTTTCAGTTAAATAACTTTGAATCAGTTCATCTGAATTCTCTACAATGAAGCGAGGATTATATTCCTGATCGATTTCCTCCTGAGTGAAAAAACTATGGTAAAGCATTTTAGAAGTTCTCTGTAGATTTCTCGGCCTGTCAAATTTTTTCATTAAAATCTAAGTCTTACGTCATTTTAATTTAAAGTATAAAAACTTATACATTACGAATACGGAACTTTCAGTTTTTCCACCTCACGTTTTAGATATAAAGGATTCACCGGCGCATCCGGATCAAAGGCAGAAGAGAGCATCTTTTTTGCTCCAAGACGATCTAAAAGCAGGGCATCAGCAACAGGATAATCTAATGGCAGATGCACTAGTTTTTCAAAGAGCGGTTCCGGTTTTCTTCTTTCCGGACTTACACGATAAAGGACAACCGGAACATTTTCATTACTATCAATGTATTTTTCAAGAGTAGTCAGTTGAATTGGCGTCTTTGCAACAGGTTGACCCTCAACAATGCGGAATGTGCCGTGAAAAATCTCTCTTCTGGTGCAGTTCAATAGAACATGAAAATCATTCTGTAACACTGAGATTTGTCCAGCGAGCAATTCAAGTGAAGTAACAGGAACAATAGGTTTGTTGTTAACCTGGGCGAAAGTTTTAACTACTGCCATACCGATCCTGACCCCTGTATAAGAACCGGGACCGCAGTTGATGACATAAGCATCAACTTCTGCTAATTTTAGATCCGCGTTTTTCAGCAGATCATCAATAACTTCAAAAATAATCTTTGAATTCCTCCGCTTGCACAATGAATAATAATTTGCCAGAGGATCCCCGTTACGTGTAAGACACAGCCCCAAATGCTCGAAAGAAGTATCCACAGAAAGTCGGATCATTTTCCAACCCTGCTCAAAGGGTTTGCAGTTTTTTGTAGAGATAAATTCTCTTGTTCCAATGTTTTAAAAAGTATGTCAAAATTACTTGATTCACTTTCCAGAATGAGCCGCCTTTGATTTTCAGAAATGGTTTCGAATTCAAGGTTGAGCACAGGTTCATCACTCAAATAATTTAAAAGATATTGCGGCCACTCCACCAGAGTGACTCCTTCATCGGTTATCAGATCTTCACGATCAAAATCATCGAGTTCTTCCGGATCATTCAGGCGGTAGAGGTCAACATGAAAAACAGTCCTATCTCCTGGATAAATGTTGACCAAAGTATAAGTTGGAGAGCCAACTATTTCAGGGAGCACACCTAGACCAGCACAAATACTTTTTGCAAAAGTGGTTTTTCCAGTACCCATACTGCCCCAAAATAAAAGTATTGCTCCAGGAAACAAATGTGCGGATATTTTTCGGGCGAATGAATCGGTCTTTTCCAAAGAACATAAGTCAAGTATTATTTTACGCATCAAACTGTCATGAAACCGAGGGTGCTTTTAAAATGTGATAATGTCGGCTACTCCACAAGTTCAGCTTCTGGAAATTCTGTTGAAGAAAAATGGGATATCCTGAAACTAAGTTTGGAATTACATGCTGGAGAAAGAGCATCTTTCCGTTTTCAAAATGAGGAGCAGAAACAAGTATTGTGGCGCTTGTTTCTCCAAAAGCTCAAGCCCAAAACTGGATCTTTCATCATCTCAGCAAAGACACATATTCATTCAGATGACAATTTATGGACAGGTACAGACAAAAAAGCGACAATGCTGGAAAATATGACCTCCAAACTTTTTACAAAACGACCCTGGTTCGGCGGGCAACGCAAGAATCTTGAAACCCTGATAGACCGTTTAGATTTGAACGGTAGAATTCTACACGTCCCTGTTGAAGAACTTTCAGAGGAGCAAGCCGCAAGATTCTGGGCTTTGATGCTGGTTTCTGCAAATACACAAGTAGTTTTAATTGACCGCCTCTTTTCAAAACTGGACGAAGTCACTTTGGTTTTTGTGCAGGAATGGTTGGAAAGTTATGCGGGAATTATAATTCTGTTTGGAGAACATACAGAATATTTCAATGCAGTTAAAACTCTTTCAAAGGATCAGCAATTAAAAAGTAAAACTGAGTTCAATACCATATTCAATTTTTCTGAAGATGGTCAGGCACAAAATTTAGAGCAGAAAGTTTAAAGACTTAATGCAGGAAGAACATACCTAATTTTCGAGGTTTATTTAACATTAATTTTCAACTCACTCCAAAATCTTAAGAAATGCCGTTCAGTAAAGGTTTTATCCGTCAGGTAGTGGAAAGCACAAATCTAGTAGACCTGATTTCTGAGCATGGAATCACGCTCAAACGTGCAGGAACAAACTACAAAGGACTTTGCCCTTTTCATGCAGAAAAAACACCCTCATTCAATGTTAATCCTTTACGTGGTTTTTTTCATTGTTTTGGCTGCAGCACCAGCGGTGATGCGATAAAATTTCTTACACAATACGACCGTCTTTCTTTCAGCGAGGCAGTTGAAGAACTCGCGAAACGTGCCAGTATCCCTCTTGAAATAGAATCTGGAAATTCCAGGCTTAATAATCTTGATGAAGACAGGGGACTGCGCTGTCTGAGAGAGGCGGCTTCTTATTACAGGAATAATCTGGTTTCTCCGGAAGGAGCTACGGCAATGGAATATCTGAGACAGCGTACGGTTCCTGAAAATATGCAGGATCATTTTCAACTCGGTGTATCACCTGACAAGTGGCAGGGTACGCTTAACAGATTGCAGCGAAATAAAATAGGAGTTCCAGATCTTTTAAGTGCCGGATTAATCAAAGTCAGTGAAAAATCCGGAAAGTATTATGATACCTTCCGGGGACGTTTGATGTTCCCTATCAGAGACTACCGCGGACGTTGCATAGGATTTGGCGCACGTTCAATGAAGTCTGAAGATAAACCCAAGTACCTCAACAGTCCGGAAACGTCTTATTACCAAAAAAGCCAGGTGCTCTACGGACTTTACGAAGGTCTCAGCTCGATCCGAAAACTCCGCCGCTTAATTTTTGTTGAGGGATATCTGGATGTGATCCGTTTACACGAAAACGGTTTTGAAGATGCAGTTGCTCCATGCGGAACCGCGTTAACTCCGGGCCACTTAAAAATAGTCCAGCGTTACGCGGATACGGTGATTTTACTTTTTGACGGTGACACTGCCGGAAAAAATGCAGCTTTAAGGCATGCATCTCTCCTACTACCGTATGCTTTGGAGTCCTTTATTGTTACTCTTCCGGAAGGGGATGATCCTGATACTTATCTGTTGAAACATGGTAAAGAAGGTTTTGAAGAATTGCTGGGACAAAAAGTCCCAGCGCTGGATTATCTGGTACAGCAGACAATCAATAAATATCAAGACAGTATTCAGGGTAGAGTCCAGGGACTTGAAGAACTCCTGCCTGCTATAAATGATATAAATGACCCAAAACGCCAGCAACTAACTTTGATGGCAATTGGTGAAAGAATGAAAATTCCTGCTGAAATACTTGCAAAGGAATTAAAAAAGGAAACAAACAAAAACTTGTTTAATAAAGATAATAATGCTAGCTTTAAATGTTTACCAATATATGAAAATGTTTCTCAGGATGAAAAATGGCTCTTACAGTCATTGTTGCGTAAAGGAGAATTGTGGCCTCTTGTTAGGGAACATCTCCATCCACAGGACTTCCAGACTCCACATTTTAAGCAACTTTATGAAAGACTATTGCAGTTACCTGATACAGAGTTTCAAGATTTCGATCCTCTTAAACTAAAACACACTGACCCTGAATTATTTCAGTCTGTAATAATACTTCTTACAGAAGAAATTCCGAGTCATGACTTTGGTTTGTCGCTAAGGCGTATAAAAGAACGTAACCTAGAAAACAACTTTCAGCAATGGCTGCTGGAAAGTACTAGCAACGAGGAGCGAGCATATGCTGGTTTGAAAAGAAGAAAAGAAGAAGATAACTTAAAGGAAATAAAACAAATTTTTGACAACATTTTTACTCTTTAATTTCAGCAAAACTATATGAGTACAGAAAATAAAAGTGAAACGGTCCTTTCTCCATTAGAGGAAAAACTAGTCAAAGAGTTGGTCTCAGAAGGGAGAGAAAAAGGTTTTATCACTATAGACGAAATCAATGAAAATCTTGGTGATGAATCACCTTCACCAGAACAACTGGAAAGAATCTTTGATATTTTTTCAGAAATGGATATTGAAATTATCGATTCTGATAAAAAAATTGACACCGTTCAGGATAATATTGATCCCAGCCCAGAAATTGATTTTGTTAATAACGATCTAGATCTTGACCCTGGAGTTGACAATTCCACAGATGACCCTGTAAGAATGTACCTACGCGAGATGGGCAGTATCCAATTGCTGACTCGCGACGGCGAAGTAGAAGTTGCTAAAAAAATTGAAAGTGGCAACCTTGAGTTAATTGAAATCTTTTCTGATTCAAATCTAATATTGCTTTATCTGCAAAATCTTTCGAGAAACCTCAAAATACAAAAAATCAAAGCACGACATGTTGTTTCTGGATTAGATGAAGATGACAATGTTATTGAAGACGAAGACAAAGCAACTGATCAGATAATTACTCAACTTGATGAAGTTTGGAAACACTACACAACAGTGAGGAAAATACGATATCTTGAGAAAGATCGAAAATTAAAACCAGCTGAATTAAAACGCTTAGAAAAAAATGAAAATATCTATAAAGATACTATCCGCAACATTAATTTTAACTCTCGCCAAATTGAATTGATGTGTGATCAGTTGTTCAATCACAAAGGGAAAATTGATATGGCTTTCCGTAAGATGGATTCCAACACAAAAAAATTGAACATATCCGTCGAAGAAATGGATAATATTTTTAAAAAACTACGGGGCACATCGAAGAAAAAAGAAAATGAAAAAATCAGTAAAGAAATTGCGGATAAAACCGGTCTCCGCATGAGCATTGCGAACCGTTATTACGAAAAGATAGAACTGAACAGAAAAAGTATCAAGACAATGATCGAATGGACTAACCTTTCACTAGAGGAATTCGAAGCAGAAGTTAAAAATCTTAAACAGGTTGAACGGAGAGTAAAGCATGCAAAGAGTCAACTTGTAGAAGCTAATTTACGTTTGGTGATCAGTATTGCAAAAAAATATACAAACCGCGGATTACAATTCCTGGATCTTATTCAGGAAGGCAATATTGGGTTAATGAAAGCAGTAGACAAGTTTGAATATCGCAGAGGCTATAAATTTTCCACTTATGCAACATGGTGGATTCGCCAGTCAATTACACGAGCAATTGCTGATCAGGCGCGAACTATAAGAATACCTGTGCACATGATTGAAACAATCAATAAGCTTTCAAGAATTTCCCGAGCAAAGGTTCAGGAACTGGGGCGAGAACCAACAGCGGATGAGTTGTCAGAAGATCTTGGGATGCCACTTTACAAAGTCCGTAAAGTATTGAAAATAGCGAAAGAACCAATCTCTCTTGACACTCCAATTGGTGACGATGAAGATTCTCAGCTAAAGGATTTTATTGCAGACGAGCATGCAACGGATCCTGGGGAAGCTACTGTTTCTTCTAATATGGGTGAAAAAACAAGAGACGCTTTGAAAACTCTCACAAAACGTGAAGAAAATGTGTTACGCCTAAGATTTGGTATTGACTCTGCAAAGGACCATACTTTGGAGGAAGTTGGCCAGGATTTTGAAGTAACACGGGAGCGTATTCGTCAGATTGAAGCAAAAGCACTCAGAAAATTAAGACATCCTACTCGTTCAAAATTACTGAAATCATTCTACGAATAAAGTATAAATCCTGGTTATGTTTATGAATTTATAGATAATATACTAAACTTGTTGTTCTGACCTTGAACCATGAAACTGGTCTTGTCTATATGAGGTTACTATGGAATTTCTTTGTTCTGTTAACCTTCAGCATCTTGACTGCTGTCAGCGCACTCGCGCAAAAGACAGATGCCTACAATAATCCTATCTTAATTAATAATATCGAGTTGCTGCGCCGTGGCAAGCAAATCAGTGTACGTCTTCTCACAAACAAAGCCCCAGATTACGAAATAACTGAAAATCTTGCAGCCCGAACGTTGGTGTTAAAGATCAAAAACGCAAGTGCTGTTTTTAAAGACGGACGTCTTGAACGTCTATTTAATGATTCTCAATTGGCAGGAATCCGTTTTTTAGCAATTGACGGTGACAGTTGGGCACAATTTAAATTGTTGCAAAAAGATTTAAGTTATTCCGTCAGTTCTCTCGAAAAGAACAATGGAGTTCAAATTGATTTCCGCCCCACATTCCAAGTTCAACCCTTGCCCGATCCCCTCGAAGACTCTGTGTATGAGCTTTCTGATATTGATTTTGACACCAGCAAAGGAAATTTTACACGTATAACTTTCAGTTTTAACAAACTGTCAAAGATCTCAGCAGATGGTTCTGTTCCCGAAGACAAGCATCCACCACGAATTTTTTTACTGGAAGACAGCCAACAAACTTTGCTGACAATCCGAATGCCCAATACTTTAGCTAAAAAAAATCTGGGTGGAAAAAAATATAAAGGATCACGTTTAGAACTGGCATCACTCAAATCAAATGTAAACCAAACCTTTGTTGAATTAAAACTCAAAGCAAGAGCGGTTAGTGTGGAACGACATTTTGTGTCTAGTCCGCTTAAATGGATGCTCGACATTCATGGGACACCATACAAGAAAAAAACTACCACTTTAGCAATGGAAGGGAAAAAACTGAGTCAGAAAGAATTGGCTCTGCTTGAATCTAAGGAAAACGCACGCCGTATTAGAAATTCTAAAATCAATCCCATAATTCAACTTGGTGAAACCGCTTTTCGTACGAGAATGTATGATGAAGCTGTAAAACATTTCAGGGAAGCTTATGCTCTCGGAAAATCTCACACTCAAGAAGAGTTTGGTGATCCTCTCCATCCATTAGCAGCAAGAGCACTTTTCCGGATCGGAGACACGATATACACGATGCTTGAGCGTCGCATAGGCAATAACTATCACCAAGCAATTGAAGCATACAAAACAGCAATCCGTATCACACAGGATGCAGAAAAATTTGCTCAGGAAAATGGTGAAACGTTTGTCACGACGTCTCTTTTACCTCACGCAATTTTGCGGATCGGTCGTGCGTATCAAAAAATGAATTTCCAACATGAGGCTGATGTTTACTTTAAAATATTGCGGGATCGTTTCTCAAATTCAATTCAAGCCAATGAGGCAAATTTTTGGCAGGGTATGAGTGGTATAGAGCAAAGACAATGGGAAAACAGTATCACAAATTTTAAAGAATATTTGCGTTCTACCCCACAACCAAAATATTTTGCTGTTACACATTACAAAATGGCACAGGCTTATTATCAACTTGAACGATACATCACCGCACGCGAATTTTTTGACATAGCGCGTAATGTTGACAAGGAATACGTCAAAGATGACCCAACATTATTATTCCACATGGGGGAGACTTATTATGAAAATGCAGATTATGTAACGGCACGTGAAATTTTCCGGCTCCTCCTGCAAAAATATCCAAAAGCTGATTTTTCAAAATTAGTCGCACTTCGTCTAGGTGATTTTCTGCGAGACGAAGGTAAAGAAGACGAAGCTATTCAAGCCTACAAAAAAGCAATCAGCAGTTACAAAAGAGAAATTGCTCTACTTGGAAAATTGCGAATTGCGAACATTCAGGCAAAACGCCCATATACAGAGGAACACCTTGAGGCAATCAAGGTATATGATGAAATAGCCAGACTATATCCAGAAACTCCTCAGGCAGAAGAAGCAATGCTCCGAAAAGGATTGACGCTTACACTTTATGGTTCTTATGAAGATGCTATAAAATCTCTGGAACTTTTCATGGAGAAATATCCTCAAAATGTATACGTGCTAAAAAATGTAATTCAGGAGAACATTGATGAAAATCTGAAAGGGCTTATAGATAGTTATTTTCGCCAGAACGACACGCTTGCCCTGGTAAGTGCATATAGTGATTATAAAGCAAAATATCTTTTCGATTTCCGTTTTAATACTACTCTTTTTCAAACTGCGGTAGCTCACCGCAAACTACAATTTTTTGATGAAGCACTAGATATTTTACGCTTTCTCGAAACACGTTCCGGAGGAACAATCAGCGAATTGGTTCAGCTTGAAAAAGCTCGCACGCAGTTAGAAAAAGAAGATCTGACAGAAGCCCGAAATACTATTGCTAGATTTCTAAAACATTCCCCTGAAAGTCCTTACGACTCTGAAACTAGGCAACTGTTGGCACGTATTTACAGAAAACAGAAATCATACCCCAAAGCATTACTTGTTTACAAACAAACTATTCAAAAATACAATCAAAACAAGAAACCGTTGTTAGCCGAAATAGTTCCCGAGCTCTATTATGATTTAGGCGAATTACATGAGGAAACAGGGAATTTTGTAGAAGCAGGGAAAGCTTTTCAGGGAGCGATTTCAAGCTATAAACACCCGCTTGATCATAAGGACACTCCAGAGTATATTATCAAAAGCCATTTCCTGTCAGCAGATATGCACAAGAAAGCACATAATTATGAGACTGCGCTGAAGACCTATCAGAATGCAATTTCTCTTTATGGAGACAAGAAGAGCAAGGAAATAATTGAACTTGTTTTTTGGGCAACCTATCATATAGGAACTATTTATTCACGACAAGATAAAGATCAGAAGGCATTAACAATATTCAAAAAACTGATGATTGAAAAAACAGGTGAAGGTCACCTTTGGAAAAAACTTGCGAAAGAAAATCACCATAGGATTTCTAGAAAATTAGCGTATGATAATTATCTTAAAGAGTGAACGTTTCTTGATTAGTAATAAGATATTGTATCAGCGTGCCTTTTGACATTATAAAGTTAATTTTTTAAACTTTAGTCAGTTTTAAATCTGATTGACTTTTGTTGTGTAAACATGTAAGAAAGTTTATTTAATGATTAACATTTTAAAGTGTCAAAGTTTTGCTGAGAGTTGCCACACTTTTTATTAACATTGATTTAAGATCTTTTTTTTGATTTCTGAGAACTCCAACAAAAGTTTTTGTACATCTCCTGACTAACCTTTAAATGCATGTATATGAATTTCATGAAATAATTCATGCTCACTCAAGTAAAGTGCCTCTAGAGTAAGGTCACTTTTCGGAATTAAGGTGTAACAGACAATATTGTTTCTTTTGCTCGCTATTTCATAGCGAAATTTATATTTCCGCAATTTTTTTATTCAACTTACAAGATTTCCTAATTATTTTCTGTTTTTTCCCAAAGCCTAAGCTGAAAAATTAATTCTGAATTTTTTAAAAGGTTTAAAGATGCCCACATTTAAATCTACTTTTAGCAAAATATTTCTCAACCATAATCGTCCCAAATAGAGTTGAATGGAAGCGGAGTCTCCTCATACACTCTCACTTTTTCTTTTTCAAGCAGGCGTTCCTTCGTTACCAATTCGCCCAGATAATGCAATAACTCTGGGATCCCAACTTTACTTAAAGAAGAAACACGAAAAACAGTTTCTCCTAACGCTTCAAGAAATTTTTCTAATTCATCCAATCCATTATCTTCTACAACACTATCCATTTTTGTTAGCGCAATTGCTCTCGATTTTTCCAACAGTTTTGGTGAAAAGAGCTCAAGTTCTTCAATCAAAATTGTGTATTCTTCCTGAGGTGATTTTTCAGAAAATCCTGAAACATCGAGCAACAATAGTAAACTTGCCGTTCTCTCTATGTGACGTAAAAAACGATCCCCCAGTCCTCTACCTTCATGTGCTCCCGCGACAATGCCTGGAATATCAGCAATCATAAAGGGATCAAGATTCGCTATTTTAACAACACCAAGTTGTGGTACAAGTGTAGTAAAAGGATAATCCGCAATTTTTGGACGTGCCTGCGAAACATTACTGATCAGTGTAGATTTCCCTGCATTTGGAAAACCGACTAAGCCAACATCTGCCATCAATTTAAGCTCCAGCCGAACCCAGCAGTCATACCCTAGTTCGCCTGTCTGATAATATTCAGGAGCGCGATTCGTCGATGTTTTGAAACGAGCGTTCCCACGTCCTCCGCGTCCACCCGAAAAAAGCAAGTAATCTTTTGTTTCAACTACCTCCAGGAAAATTTCACCTGTTTCAATATCTTTGACTACTGTTCCCAAAGGTACGTGTATGAGAAGATCTTTACCGTTTCGTCCGTGTTTATCACTGCCGCTACCGTTCGCTCCATTTTCAGCATGCTGATGCTGTTGAAATGAAAGATCCAGCAGGGTGTTTTTCCTAAGGTCACCCACTAGAAAAACGTCGCCACCTTTTCCACCGTCACCCCCATCAGGCCCCCCATGCGAAATATATTTTTCCCTACGGAATGCAGAGCACCCATCACCACCTTTTCCGGAACGCACATGAATTTTTACTGAATCAACAAACTTCATAAATTATGTAATGACAAACGGGCGCATTATAAATTTAATAGGTAAACAGGTTGGAAAAGATATTTTACTAGATGTTTGTTTGAAGGGCAAGCTGTGCAGATATTCCTAAATTATTTCACTTTTTCTTTACCATTTTTAGGAATTACAGTATAAATCATACACAAATTTGAAAAGAATTTTATGATTAAATTTTAAAGGGATGCATGGAAGAATCAATCACGGAAGGTGTTCGGGTAAATGTTGAAGCAATTTACATGGAAACTCATTCCTACCCTGAAAAAAATCGGTATGTATTTGCTTATCGAATACGATTAAAAAACTTCAGCCAGCGAACTGTACAACTTTTAAGACGGCACTGGATTATCACTGACAGCAACGGTGAGACAAACGAGGTCCACGGTGAAGGTGTGGTAGGAGAGCAACCAGTTTTGGAACCGGATCAGGAATATGAATACACTAGCGGTTCTCACTTAAAATCACCTGTGGGAACGATGCAGGGATCTTATCAAATGAAAACCACAGACGGTGAAGAATTTGAGGTAACTATTCCCTGTTTCACTCTTGCAGTACCAGGATCTATAAATTAATTTCGGATCATTTAAAATTCAGCCAGATTGCCCCTGAACCTCCAAAACGAGGGGGGGCCTCATGAAAATTCCGTAGATAAAAGTTTCCATTTCGCTTAAGCCAATGCTCAACTCCTTTTTTTAGCACAGGTCCCTGATTACCGGAATTGAGACCTTTTCCTGTGATAATTAAGCCAGTCTGGAGTTGTTGTGAATGACATGTAATTAAAAAATTTTGCACTATCATGATTGCTTCTTCAAGAGTTTTACCGTGTAAGTCCAACTCTTGGTCAGGTATAAGCAATGTGTTATTTGTAGAGGCTTGTTTTTTCTTCTGATAAGATTTGTCAACTGGAATTTCCAAGACAGGTTCTTTGTCAGGAACATCACTGATTTCGTCGAAAATCTGTTCCATTAATGAATCATCCTGTTCGGATTCTTCAAAAGCAACAATGGGATATTTTGAGCTTTTACTGCTCATATTTTCCCGTAATTAAAAATAGTAGCGTGCTGATATTGCGTTGTAGAAAGTTTGGCTATCATCACCTAACCCTTGTTTACTCAGTACACCTAATTCAAGTGAAACTGCAAAATTTGGACTACTCTTCGGGAAAATTTCACTTCCGGAAAAAAATCTAAATGCGGTCCCTCGCTTGCTGTCTTTAGAGATTAGTCCAGTCCCTGCACCATAAAATAGATCACTTGTACCTTCAACCTTAAAAACTCTCGCATAACGTAATTCGAATGCGAAAGTATCCTCTGAACCAGAGCTATAACCAACCATCAACTCCGCAGAATCAATTTCGCTGAGCCAGTTTTTTATAGAAAGATTTTCCTCATTACCATTTGGCCGATAATGAAAACCTATTCCAATTCTACGTGCCAGACTACGTCCGGTAGAATCAAATTCTATCAGACTCAAATCAGCCCTGTCAATTTTTAGTTCCTGTGCAGTCAAGTTTGATTCAAGAAATAAAGTTTTTTCATTCATGATACGAATTTTACCTTCCAGCGATTCTCCGCTGTTAAGACGTAAAGTTTCTGCGCTTACAGGAATTGTAAAAATTAGCAGGGTAAAAAGTGAAAGTGTTTTTTTAAGCATAGCTCTGTGTTCTTTATTGTTTTTCAAAAATTTCACTATGTCGCAAAGCATGCAATTCGTGCACCTTGGCTTCATGTTTAACACAGCAAGATAATTCAGAACTAGCAGAAAAACTGTTCAAATAGTGTTTTCTTGACTTTCGGGTTACATTTAGCCCACAATGAATCTATAGAATTTTTTATTTACGCTGCACCGAAATACTAACCGCACACGTTTTTAACTATTTATGAAAAAAATCCATCCGACTGCTATCATAGAAGACGGTGCGCAAATTGGTTTAGATGTTGAAATCGGGCCATTTTGCGTGATTGGTCCAGATGTTACAATTGGTGACGGATGTCAATTGAAATCTCACGTTATCCTTGAAGGGCAAACTAAAATCGGTGACGAAAATATTTTTCACCCTGCAGCTTACATAGGTGGAGAACCACAGGATTTAAAATATAATCTAGAAAAAACGCTTGTCACAATTGGCAGCAAAAACACCTTTCGTGAAGGCGTATCTGTTCATCGTGGAACAGTTGGCGGTGGTGGGAAAACGGTAATAGGTGATGCGAACTTACTTATGGGTTATGTTCACGTTGCTCATGACTGTCGCATAGGCAATCATAATATTCTTGCAAATTACACCGGTCTGAGTGGGCATGTTACATTGGAAAACTACGTAACTCTAGGTGGACAAAACGGGGTTGCTCAATTTTTGTGCGTTGGATCTTATGTTTACACAGGTGCGGCTTCCCTTATTGACCGCAATATTCCACCATATGCCACCGGATACGGGAACCGTTTTGAGGTAAAAGGTGTCAATATTGTCGGCTTGAAACGCAGGAATTTCAGTCGTGAATCAATAGGCGAAATACTGGAAGCGCACAGAATTTTTTATCGTTCTGAACTGAAAAATGACGAAGCACTTCGAATCATTGAGGAAACGTTTGGAGAAAGTACAGCAATTCGGGCTTTTCTGGATTTTATTTACTCTGTAGAAGGAAGCGGTAAACACTGAGTTCGTTATCAAGAGAGGTTGTGGTATGGCAAGCATTATCGATGCACTTGAAGAGCGGCTTCTGCAATACCTGCTGGAACAGGAAACAAAAAAAACTTGGGAAGAATGGCTGCAGTGGCTGGCTGACTTGGATTGTCCACTCACCTTCGAAAAACCTCCCCATGTACCAAATCGGCCTTTCAGTTTTCAAACCTGGCTAGCTGCTTGTGAGCAACAGCTTATTTCAAATCAGGAATGGCAGGCACGTCTGAGTACACCTGCCTGGCTCAAAAGACAGCAAATAACTGTCATGCCGATTATCCTCAAAAGGGGAGATAGCCAGATTCCGGGTATTGCAGAGATTGGCGGACTCAATTCGGAGATGGCTCGTTTAATTGATCAGATTCATACAGTTCAACAGCGTTTAATTCACTTAGAAAAAGGATCTTCACAGAGTTCGAAAAAAACGGTAGGACAATCTGCCTCACAGCAAATACCTGCGGTTCCTGTTGCAAATGTGACTTTCCCGGGAAGCGGCTTATCGGATCCCCTCGGCCGTCCAGATCTTGCCAGAACACTTGAGAGGGAACAACAGATGCTAAATAAAACCGGAGAAACAAAGAATGGTCCAAATTCGAAAGCAGATAAGGATTCTACTGAACCGCAAATTGTCTCTCTCAAAGAGGCATATTTAAGTTATAATCGGTGGTGTGACCAGTTCGAGGAGGTGCATCTTAATTTGGAGGAATTTGTAAATGGAGAGCTCAGAGTTTTGAGTAGTCATCAAATTTCCTTTCAACAATTCAGCCACCGTATACTTAAAAAAGCAAAAGAAGTAAAAGAATTAGAGCATATCCTGGAATCTTTTACCAGACTCCGCGCCGGTGGAGTTGATATAAATATGGAAGAATCGCCTGGAACTGTCGAAGTTACAAATTCCGTAACTGATGAATAATCAATTTACTATTCTCAAAAAATGCTTAAACAAATAAACCTTCTCCGAGAAAAGGGACACTGTGAACTTAAGGCTATAACCAGTACAGATCAACTTCCTGATTGGTATCATCAATATCTTGGACGCAAAGGTGAACTCACTTCTTTTCTTAAACAACTTGGAACAATTACATCTGAAGATCGCCCTGCGGTGGGAAAAATTATAAACGATGTTAAACAAGAATTTCAGCAGTCTTTTGATTTACGTCAAGAAAGCTTGCGAGAAAGCAAGCTTCATCAAGAACTTAAAAGTGACGATTTGGATGTAACTCTTCCGGGTCGTCCCTGCACTAATGGACATCTGCACCTTACAACTCAGACATTGCGCCGTATTTATCAAATTTTTCAGGCAATGGGTTTTCAGATTTATGAATCACCTGAAGTGGAGAGTGACGAGTTTAATTTTCAACTTCTGAACATTCCAGAATATCACCCTGCACGAGATATGTGGGACACCTTCTGGGTAGACTCCGAGGTGGTATTACGTACACACACTTCACCCGGACAAATTAGGGCCATGCGTGAATATTTTCCAGAGCCAATTAGGGTTATTCTTCCTGGCAAATGTTACCGCTACGAGCAAATCACCCCACGCTCTGAGCATCAATTTTATCAGGTTGAAGGTTTGGCAATTGGCAAAAATATCAAACTGACAGATCTAATTGGGGTTATGAGTGAATTCGCGCATAAAATGTATGGAGCAGACAGAAAGGTGAGAATACGCGGAAGTTACTTCCCTTTCACTGAACCAAGTATTGAAATAGATATGAGCTGCAGCTGTATAGACAAAGCGGACAACGTTAGTAACGGCTGTCGTCTCTGCAAATATACAGGATGGCTGGAAGTCGCTGGAGCAGGGATGGTACATCCGACCGTCCTACTTAACGGTGGATATGATCCAGAAGAATGGAGCGGTTTTGCCTTCGGGATGGGAGTTGAAAGGCCAGCACTACTAAAACACAACATAAACGATATCCGCTACTTTTATGGCAATGACCTGAGATTTCTACAGCAATTCTGATTATGCTTGATAACTTTGATCCACAGGAAAAGAAGGTCATTCTGATCTTTATCGCTTTGCTTCTGTTGGGATTGGTATACGTGGGAACACATAATCTGCAGTTAGGTCAACCTGAACAGCATTACAGCACTCCTATTCAAGAGGAGGAGGCCTCTAATTCGGGGAAATATCTTTGAACTTGTTCTTAGAAAAATGCTAAAAAATCATTCTGAACTGCAAAAACTTCCTTATCCTCCTAAAAATAAACGTCCTACATCAGGATTTTCAAGCAACTCATCTCCTGAGCCTGCGATAGCAGTCTGACCTGAAACCAGCACATAGCCTATATCAGCAAACTCCAAACCTTTTTTTGCGTTTTGCTCTACAATGATTATTGTTTTTTTTTCACTTTTTTGTAGGTCATTCAGAATCTCAAAGACCATCTCTATATATCTGGGTTCCAAACCAATTGATGGTTCGTCAACTAATAGAACGCTTGGTTTCATAACAAGTGCCCTTGAAATTTCAAGCAGTCTTCTTTCGCCACCAGACAAAACCTTTGCAGCTTGATTCCTTCTGTTTCTCAATCGATCATATTTTTCAAATATTTTCTCTGCCTCCTCATAAGACTCTTCGGTTTTGTCCTTAATATAACCTCCCATCAGCAAATTCTCTTCTACGGTCATATCAGGGAACACAGAATTGTCCTGTAGGATGTAAGCTATTCCAACTGACTTAAGCTTTTCTGCAGGAGTCATGCTAGTAATTTCTTTGCCTTCAATTTCAATCTGTCCTGAAAAAATATTTGTAAATCCGTAGATTGAGTGTAGTATCGTTGACTTGCCTGCACCGTTTGGTCCTACTAAACACAAAGACTGAGCTTTACTTACAAACAAATCAAAATCATGTAATATTGCCATTTTCCCATAACCCGCATTAAGTTTTTTAATTCTTAAATGGAGATCATTGGGAGATAGATTTTCCAGCTCCTCCGGACCAGGTGAATCACCTAATACTTCATATTGATCAGTAGCCATTTACTGCACTCCTAAATACGCATCAATAACTCGATGATCGTTTTTAATCTGTTCAGGTGAACCCTCCGCAAGGAGTTGCCCATGTGCCAAACAAAAAATTTTTTGAGCTAAACTCATTATTACTCTCATATTATGTTCAATGACTAACAACGTAATACCGAATTCTTTGTTCACTTTTATCAATCGATCTATAATTCCATTAATCAAGGTTGGGTTAATTCCTGCGGTTGGTTCGTCAAGCAACAACATCTTTGGTTCATTTATCAATGCCATTGCCAATTCTAATAGTTTTTGTTGACCGAATGACAAATCACCTGCTCTTAGATTTCTCTTTTGATATAGACCTACAAATTTTAATAAATTTTCTGATTTTTCTGTTAAATTGTGAGGAACTTTTGCAAAAATATTAAATACTGTATCATTTTCAGGTTTTGAACTGACCAGCATATTTTGGATACAGTTCAGCTTTTCATAAATTCTAGTTTGCTGAAAAGTTCTCAACAAACCTAATTTTGCAACAGCAGGTATTGGAAGTGAGGAAATTTCTTTACCTTCAAAATATATTGATCCTTGATCAATTGGGTGGGTTCCAACTATTGAATTAAATAATGTTGTCTTGCCCGAACCATTAGGCCCAATTAATCCAACTATGCTACCTTCCTCAACATTTAATGAAACATTTTCATTGGCCTTCACCCCTCCAAAATGTTTATAAACCTGGTCTACTTCTAAAATGATGCCCATTATGTCAACTCCACTTGTGCCGTTCGGTCAACTTCATCAACAACTTCTCCAAAATTTTCGGGATATTTTTCCCTGAACCAGCCCAAAATTCCTTCCGGGAAGAAAATAACAATCACTATTATTAAAGCTCCCAGGGCGACGTATTGCCAACCTAAAAAGAATGTCCAAAAACCTTCTTTAAATACATGAAAAACAGCAGCACCAATTACAGGACCCCAGAGAGTTCCTTTTCCTCCTAAAATTGCCATTAAAACCATAAACACTCCATAAGTGGAACCAGCAAATGCAATTTCTGTAGGTTCAATATATCCTATCATATTGCCCATTAAACCACCTGCAATGCCCAGAAAAAATGCAGACACCACCCAACCGATGATTTTATAACGCATGGTATGAATGCCCATTGCCTCAGCTTTATCTTCATTATCTCTGATTGCGTTAATAACCAATCCAAACCTTGTTTGATATATCAATCTTATAACAAAAAATGTAACACACACGGTTAAGAAACAAAGGTAGTAAAAAAATTGCGATCTCAACTCTGTTCCACCTATACCTTTTGGCCAGGGTGGCACTGTCATTCCCTGCCCTGCACCTATTAACTCTATTCCGCCTGCGATTTCACCCGCGGCAATACCAATCCCCAAGGTGCAAATCGCAAAATAATGGCCTCTTAACCCTAGAATACCATACCCGATCAGCGCGGCTACTATTGCGGGAACAATGCCTGCGAAAATCAGCCCGTAAGTGAATCCTTGAAAATATTGTGAAGTTGTATGTAAAAATGTTTTTTCACCTCCGCTGGCAGTCCATTCTGAAAGTGGAAAAAACATCCCTATTTGAACGCTGGAGCATACATACATTCCTACTCCAAAAAAAAGAATGTTTCCAAAGCTGTTGTAGCCCATTTGTCCACCCTGAATATCCCAGGTCAGAGCTAAAATAGTCAATACCCATAATATAGATATTTGAAGTTTATATGCAGGGAACAAAAATGGTGCACTTAGACCAAAAACTAAAATTAAGCTATAAATAATTATATTTTTTTTGCTCATTTTAAGTATTCTCTTTTTCTCGATAATTTAAATCTTCGATAAACAAGAATTACAACCAACAGTAAAAACACAGCCGCTATTCGAAATTCTGTGCCAAGAATATAATCTGCAAATTCCTCAAAGACTCCTAATCCGATTCCGGACAAAGCAACAGCAGGCAGATTCCCCAGACCTGCTATGATAACGATCATGAAAGATCTGACGGTGTAAGGTAGTCCAATGTAAGGATGCAGAGTAAAAGTAATCGCAATCAAGGATCCAGCTACACCGCACAAGGCAGCATTAATTCCAAAAGTTGCTGCGTAGACTTTTTCAGTATCTACACCTAGAATTTTTGCTGCTCTTTGATTTTGCGATGTGGCCCTTATTGCACGTCCTAGTTTTGATTTTTTCATGTACAAGACTAATGCGACAGCAAAGACTATACTTACCAATGCAGAAAATATTTTTGCATTTGGCAAAGTGACCGAGTAATCAAAAAGCATTGTTGTTCCAAAATTTGACTGAGCAACAACAACGTCTGCACCAAAAACAAAATTCATCAACTGTTGAGTTAATATGCTAATCCCAAAAGTTGCTAATATTGAGATAAACATATCTCTTTCAACGACTCGATTAATGATGGTTTTATATAATGACCATCCGATAAAATACATGATAATTGGCGATACGATGACTCCAAACGCAGGAGGAATGCCCGCAGTATACATAAAATAGGCAATATAACCACCCATAATCACCAACTCCCCCTGGGCAATATTTATGATATTCATCACACCCCACTGTAATGCCATACCATAGGCAACCAGTGCAAACAAAACCCCCAACAAGATACCATCCATAGATGCCTGAACCATCAGGATAGGTGCTTTGAAAATTAGAAAATCCATAAAAAATTAGCAAAAAAAAATGCCCCCTAAATTCCTCTAGAGGGCAAAGTCTGTTTATTATAAAAGTTGGAAATTATCTATTTGACCAGGTAGGTACTGGATGAACTAATTTGGCAGATGCCCATTTAGTAGGTGCAACCACTTTATTGGCACATTTACCACCATCACATCTAACCTGAAACAACACCATAGGTTTTGCAATGTTTTGTCCTGTATTACTGAACTTTATGTTTCCATAAAAAGTTTGCATATCAGTCTTTGCCAAAGCATCCCGGACTTTCTCTGTATCGAAAGAATTTGCTCTTTCAAAAGCAGCTTTCCATACTAACAGAGCTGCTGAAGATTCGGCAGATTGATATGGAGGTGCAGAACCATACTCTGCAGTATAATCCCGGTCATAATCCATCCCATTTCCAAAATAATTATCTTCGTATGTCAATGACTTATGCCATTGAGCTGCACACAAAGCGTACTCTGCTTTTTCGCCGTGTTGTTTTGACAATTTCCCAGCATCGCAGTGAGTCATTGCTAACATAGGGACATTTACTCTCATCTCAGATAGTTGTCTGATTGCAGTAAGTGCTCCCTTTGTGTGACCTGAAACTACGAGTACATCAGGTTTCAAAGCCTTTACTTTAGAGAGCGTTGCTGCCATATCATTCAGTTCTTTTGGCAAATTATCATCTATGACGATTTCAGAACCGGTTCTCTGGGCTGCTTCAACAACACCAATTTTCACATCTTGAGAAAATGCATCCTGTTCAAATGCCATTGCGATTCTCACTCCTTTTCCTCCGTTTTTCTCAACAGCAAGATCGATTGCCACTTCAAGATATTGGTTTGCAGCAGATAATACCGCGAACAGATATTTATATCCTTTTGTAAACAATGATCTGGATGCACCGTTCGCCTCAACCATAGGGATTTTATTTTCCTCAGTTACTGGTGCAATTGCTTTGGTCATCCCTGAACTGTATGGACCAAGCATATATTTAATCCCATCTTGTTTAATAAGTCTTTCTGCAAGCTGAGCTGCACGACCTCCATTTGATTCATCATCGTAATATATAATTTTAAATTTGTAGGACTTTCCGCCCACTATAACACCACCCAATTTGTTTATTCTATTGATAGCCATGTCGTAGCCATTTTTAGTATTTTTACCATTAGTCGAATACTTTCCTGTAAGTGACACAGCAGCACCTAAAGTAATAGTATCTCCCTTTACTTTTGCAAATGCAATTGAACTGAAAGCCAGAAGGAATCCTGACAATAGTACTATGCTAAGTTTTAAATTTCTCATTTTCTCTCCAAATATATTTTTTAAAGCACTCCCTGAATGGAAGCGCAAACACCAACTTTTCTCCTCATCAAGCTATGACATTTCAAGCAAACGTAAACAAAATTCTGTATTTGAAAACATTTTTCTGAATGCAGCCTTCAATCACAGGGAAACTCCCTATATAATGGGAATACCTTATCTAATACCACCTGTTCAGCAATACTAAAACAATTCTAGCAAAAAAAAAGTAATCCTCAAGCAAAAATATCCTCGGCTCGGTGATAAGCCACTTATGAATCTAAAGAAATTTTTCTCCGCATTTTACAAATAGGATCCTATTTTTTTGAAAATAGTTAGCTGTATGATTAAGCTTTTTTGTCTGCAGGAATAGAAATCCTTTTTTCATCTGCAAATTTAATATTTTTTCTTGCCTAAATTAAGTTCCAGAAGAAAATAATTGCTAGAGAAGTTTGCAAAGGAGAGCCAATTGAGAAGTTTCCGAAAAATTTACTATTTTGGTAAAAATACTTAAATATTGAGCAAAAATAATTTACCGACCACTTTGTCATTTGGTAAACACTAAACTGAGCTTAAAATCAAGATAAAGCCGGTGGGTTAGAGCCAATATCACCGTTACGGAAACGCAACAATTGTTTACGCAAATAGGGATGTCTTTTAGAAGGATAATCTACGTCACGTGCTGCCTTGATAATAATTTCAACCGCTTTCTTTGTATCACCTGATTGAAAATAAGCTTCGGCCAAAGTATCTAAATTATCTATAGTAGGAAGCACATTGACTGATTTCAGGGCTAACTCCATTGCTCTTTCAAGATTGCGCAACTGTCTGTCCTGAGCAGTTAGATAAAGCCATGCAAGGTTGTTCAGCACCAAATCGTCTTCTGGGCGTATAGCAATTATTTTTTCATACATTTCGATTGTTGCCGCTTCGTTGCCTAACAATGTTTCAACGTTTGCCAGCCTGAATCTGACATCAAACGCCTGCTGATGTTTCTGCAAAAATTTACTGTAGTGTTTTCTGCTTTGTTCCAATTTTTCCAGTCTCTCATAGACCCAACCCAAGCGTGCATGAATCCAGGTATTTTCCGGTAGTATTTTTGAAACTACTTCAAAATGCTTCGCTGCCATTTCCTTATTCCCTCTCATTTCATGAAAAAAGCCCCAATGCTCGTGCATCCATGGCGGCAATTTTTTTGATGTCATATCCTTCGGTTCTATTATAATCTCGCTCGGCGCACCCTCTAGCAGAAAATGAATATTTTTCAACACCTGCCGAGTAAAAGGATCGGTCCGAACCGAAGTAATTTTCTCCCAGGCTTTTTTAGGTGTTTGACTCACAAGTGCTTTTAAAACAGGAAGAAGAATTTCATATCTCTCCCCAAACCATCGGCTCAGTTGCTCTTCCGGTAGTAGAAGCAAATGAAGATTCCACGCCCAGAGGCTCCCAGGATTTTCATAAAGCGCCTGTGTTATGTTTTGACGTGCCATCGTTATTTTATTACGTTTCCATTGTATAAAGCCCAAATGTGTAAGCAGCAATGAATTATGTGGACGTAATTTCAACAGTTTCTGATAAACTATTTCCGCTTCATCCCATCTGTACTGAATTTTGTACAAACGACCCAGATTTTGAAGTAAACCTAGAGAATCTTTGTACTTTAGTAGACCTTTGTTGAGTAAAGATTCAGCTTCTCCAAATTGCGCCTTATTCAATTTTAACTGCGATAACTCTATCAGCGCCCATTCAGAATCAGGATTTTGCTTGAGTAAATTCTTAAGCTCTATTTCTGCATATTTTGAATTCTCTGTTTTTAACAATAAGCCAATTTTTTGAATAAGTGCCCATTCAAAATCACTAGAAACCGTGAGCGCTTTATTAAAAAAAGCTATAGCCTTTACTGGACGATTTAATTTTTTTTCATAAAATCCTATTTTGGCCAGTGCAGCAGAATTGTTAGGTTCCAACTGTAAAAAAGATGATAATATTTTTGCTGCTTTTTCAAAAAGACCGTGTGATTCATAATAATTAACAAGTTTTTCAATCAGCCCTGTTGCAGTAGGAAATTTCTCTAGCCCCCTTAAAAGTGTGTTTTCACCTTTTTCAAATAAGAACTCATTCCAATAGAGACGGTTAAGGTGATTTATGACCAACAGGTTTGCAGGAGAATTTTTCATCAGCCATTCATAGCGTTCAATTGCTTGCTCATTTTTTCCTAACATTTCCAAAGCATGGGCCACTTGCTGAATCGCCCATTCGTTTTCAGCATCATTTTTTAAACCCTCTTCAAAAGAGAGCAACGCCGATTCCCATTTTTTTTGTGAAAGATAAACAACACCCAAACGAAAGCTGGCCCATGGATAGTTCGATTTTAAAATCAAAGCACGGCGCAAATGTTTTTCAGCGGTCGCATATTTTTCTTGGCTCCAAGCCCAATTACCAAAATGTGCCTCTGCCCAACTGCTATCAGGAAACAATTTTAGCATGTGCAAAAGAGTTTGCCGCAGATCTTCTTGAATTTTTAAAGTTTTTCCGTGAATTGCCTGACCAAGCTCTTTTTCCTGCAAAAAGACAAGTTGTCTCAGATACAGCTTTGATTCCGGAGAAAGTTCAACTGCTCGCAGCATGGCCAATTTTGCTTTGGCTGTATTGTTCCGCCTCTCCCATAGAGCAGAAATCCGGAACCATAGGTCAGGATTCTGGTCATTTATTTCACTGGCTCTAATAAACGAATCCAGTGCCTTTTCAGACTGATCCAAAACATTAGGGCCTGTTTCCATAGAATAAATCAAACCAATTAGAAAATGTGCTTCAAACAAATCCGGCTGCAAAGTTATTACTTTTAGGGCATCTGCAAGTGCAAGCTGCTTTTTTTTCATGCGCCAGGATAACTTTGCACGATCTAAATAAAGCAGTGCTTCTTTGGAATGTCTAGTGATTTGTTCTGAATAAAATTTGTAAGCATCATTATAAAGACCCAAACGCTGGAAGAGAGCCCCCTCTAAACGGACAAGCGCAATTGCTTCAGTAATACGCTGCTGCCCAACACGGAGAACTGAGAAGGTTTCGTTGTAGCGTCCTTGAATTTCAAGATATTGAGCCAGACGGACATAAGCCAATTCATGCACAGGATGAATCCGGACAGCATTGCGTAATCTATTTTCTTCTATATTCTGAACTGGACTTTTATATACCTGACAGGCTGAAGAAAAGCATTTTACTACAAGAATAAATATGATAAATAAATAACGTTTTTTCATAACATCTTTTCTTATTCTTCAGAATTCAGACTCTGGTATGGGACTTTCCAATTTGGCAACATAGGCTCGAGTCCAAAATTTAAGTTACCTATTTTTTCAATAACAACCATCAATAATTCTGAAGTCAACACGCCATCAGGATAAACTAATAACAGTGGATAGTATTCATTTTTTCCAAACTGTTTTTTTATATTGGTATTCAGTTGAAAGAGTTGAATCAGGTATGACAACAATTCTAGATTTTCTCCCTGTACTTGATTCAGCAAATTCTCCAATGTAAGAGTGTAATCCTGATTCTCAAACAAATTGTAATATACAACCCGGTCCGAGTAACAGCGAATAAATATTGGTTTGACATATTCGGGCGCACCAAACCATTCAAACTTGATACTCTTGGACGTTGATGTCGAATCAGCGTCCTTCGGAAATACAAGTAAGAAACTGATAGAAAGGAAAGCCAAAACACCCATAGTGCTGAGCAGTACACTCAGGAATGGAAACAAAGTAACACGAGGAGAATGAGCGGGATACCTCATCGATTTGACTCTTTACTATTGTTCATGAGCCCTTCTTCCTGCAAGTCTTCTGTTTTCGGACTTGCGGACTTTTCATTATTTTTTTCAACTTTCTTAATCTCACCCATTTCATCTTTTGCTTCAAACAAAGATTCACTGAATTTTTGAATCAAAGGTTGCAATCCTCGAACTTGCGCAGCAAGACCTTTTGAATATTGCTCTACTGATTTAAGCACTGGAGAAACCTGTTTACGCCAGTCCTCGGCAAAATCAGCCATTTGCTCCAATTGTCCAGTTACAGCATCATCCAGTAGTTCATCGCCAGGACGTAAATGTAAATTAGGCAGCAGATCTTCCAGACAGTACTCTTCGACACTGAGCAGCAAATCTTCTTCACGTTTGCGCAAAGAAGAGGCGAGCATCATGATAGGGACGACTCCAACAAGAGCTATGAATGTTGTACTGAAGGCGATAGACAGACCGCTTGTAACCCCACCGAGGGCTGAACGTATTTGCGTGTTCATGTCTGTGCTGTTAGTACTGCGTATAAAATCTGAAAATTCTCCGATTGACTGTCCAATACCAAAAACAGTGCCGATAAATCCAAGAATTGGGATTGCCCAGATAAACACATTTAGTAAAGCATAACTGCTTTGCATTCGGTTGTGGTCTATTTCTGCCTGATAATTCAGAATCGAGGTTATTTCTTCCTTTTTCGGAATGGCTTTTAAGTGTCTTAAGGTACGGCGTACCCTCCTAAAAATGATACTATCCTGAAATTTTTTAACTTTTTGCTCCTGTAAAAATTGACTGATTTCCAGGATACGTTCGTCCACATCCTTCACATAGATACCATTTGAAAACGAGTCATGCAGTAACTGATTCCGGAATGCCGCATAGGTCTGATGCTGCTGACGAAACTGAATCCACTTGAAATAAATCAAAAATATTGACCAGAGCACGAGGGCAAAAATAGTTTCTGAAATACGTCCGGAAAACAATTGCTGCCAGTACTCACTCCTGATTAAAGGCATCGGAAATACAAGATAGAAGATCCCTGTAAAAAACACTCCTAATATTAGTGATTTGAATGAATTAAGCGCTTCGATTCCTGGTGATTCTGCCAAATACGAATGGCAGTTTTGACAATAAGCAGCTGTATCGGAATTTGACCATCCGCATTTAAGGCATTTCATTTGTTGACCAATTTGTGTAATGATTTTTTTAACCTGGATTCCGCTCATGCTTGACCAGACACATGTATTTAAATATTATGAAGAATAACATAATCAAAAAAATAGTTAAATTTAGAATTTTAAATGACCAAATTGTACAATATAAAAAATTTGACACGCCATAATCTGCGTGAGTGGATGAATAAAAAAGCAAAGACAAAAACACAAGTGCAAGCTTTTCGTGCAGACCAAATTTTTTATTGGCTCTATCAGCAAAGGGTCGGAAGTTTTGCAGAAATGCATAATTTAGGCAAGGGAATGCGGAAACTTCTTGAAGAGAATTTTTGGATCAGTTCCCTCAAAAAATCAGAGAAACTTCATTCGCGGGACGGCTCTATCAAGTACCGTTTGTTGCTGGAAGACGGAAAAAATATAGAATCTGTTTTCATGCCGCACACCAGTCATAATACGGTCTGTATCTCATCTCAGGTAGGATGCGGAATGGGATGTGATTTCTGCATGACCGGCACGATGGGACTAGTGCGCAATTTAAAAACTTCTGAGATTATTGATCAGGTTTTAGCAGTTTCAGAAGATCTTCCGGCAGGGAAAAAATTGAGGAATATAGTTTTTATGGGAATGGGGGAACCATTTCATAATTACCAAAATCTGATGCAGGCACTTGAAATACTGACAGACGAACATGGATTTAACTTTTCACAAAGGCGCATTACTGTTTCTACTTCTGGACTTTTACCGAAAATTCGTCGTTTCGGTAAAGAAAATATTAAACCAAATCTAGCAATTTCCTTAAATGGTGTAACAGACGAAATTCGCTCGAGGTTGATGCCTGTCAACAATGCGTACAATCTGGAACAATTAATGAAAGTTTGCCGAGAATTCCCACTGGAATCACGCAGACGTATCACATTTGAATATATCCTGATTCGTGATCTAACCGATTCAATCGAAGATGCAAAGGGATTGATACGCTTGCTGCACGGTCTTAAATTCAAAATAAACCTAATCCCCTACAATTCTGATCCTCGAAACAAATATCAGGCACCTTCACAAAAACAGGCAAGGAAATTTCAAAAGTATCTGCTTGATCATGATGTAGTGGCACCTCTGCGCATATCCAAAGGACAGGATATCCATGGCGCTTGCGGACAGCTTGTAGTGACAGAAAAACAACGATCGCAAGTAGGTGAAAAAAATAAAACTATAGCAAATGTGATGGAATGCTGATGATCGACTCGAACTTAAGTGCTGTCTCGAAAAGTCTACCTGAAGAAATATCATAGATGGTTGAGGAACATTGTGATTACCCATTAATTAATCATTTTCCGAAGATTACAAATGAAAAAATACACGTTATATCCTGATTTTTTCCAATTAGCTTTTAGGCATGGCACTCCAAAAAGAGCCTTGATGACTGTAATGGTAGTTGGGACAATCCTGACCCTAATTAATAACGGGGATGTCATTTTAGAAGGTGGTTCTTTAAATTATATTAAGGTTTCACTTTCTTTTTGTATTCCTTTCTGTGTCTCTACTTGGGGGTGCTTTACACGGTAAAAGTGTTAAATTATCCGAAGAGTTTCAATCAAATTGAAATTCGACCGTTTCCCAAATCCCTGAATTGAACGAACCGCAAGCCTTCAAATTTATGACAAGAAAGAAAAAACAAATCAAAGTTATTATTTTGTTAGTAACTTTTTCCATTGTCTTAGCATCGTTCTTCGCTTTCGAATTACGGCAATACCTCACACTCGAATATCTAAAATACGCAAAATCATTATTCATATCATACCACGAGCAAAACCCTATCTTAGTACTTGGATCTTATTTCCTGAGTTATGTAGTCATGACTACGTTTTCACTTCCAGGAGCAATCTGGATGACTTTGGGGGCAGGCGCGATTTTCGGATTAGTGAAAGGGACGATAATGATCTCATTCGCCGCTACCATTGGGGCGACACTCGCTATGTTAATCTCACGCTATTTATTAAGAAACTTCGTACAAAGTCATTTCCAGAAACAAATGCAAACTATAAATTCGGGCATACAAAAAGATGGTGGTTTCTATTTATTTACTTTACGTCTTTTACCAGTCATTCCATTTTTTCTGATTAATTTAGCTATAGGATTGACTTGGTTGCGAACTTCTACCTTTTACTGGGTTAGTCAACTTGGAATGCTTCCAGGAACTTTGATTTATATAAATGCAGGCTCGGAACTAGCGAAACTTGAGACCTTGAGCGACATACTTTCACCAACCTTAACTGTTTCATTAGTTCTATTGGGAATTTTTCCGTTACTCGTTAGAAAACTTTTATCAATCATTGAAACAAAAAGGGCTCAGGAAGTGTCTGAAGCCTAGACTGGGAAACAAATAGACTCTTTGCCTTTAAGCGAACATGGTATCAAGATAGCATAAAGAACCAATAAAAAAGCATCCCTTTACTAACTGAATTTGGAGGAAATTGTTCTAAATAAATGTCATGCTTGGACTTCTTAAAACAATTATTTTGATTTTAATAATCGCTACTGTAATCATATCGCCGGCTTTTATCTGGAGCAGTCTTGACAGAAAATCTTATGAACATTTCTTACTTCACAGTGTTTCTCCCTTATCTCAAAAGAGCCGCAATACACTGTTGCAATAGTAATTAAAAAAATTAATTATATCTAATTTGTATTTATCTTATAACTGATTTAAAAACTAATCCTGAGACTAAATATGGAACAATCAAAAAAGCTATAATTATTTTAATTTTGTGAATTATTTTACTACTCAACATATTTCCTGCTTACAATAATTCGTGAGCGGGAATCACACAAAATGCCAAAATACCAACAGTCTACTTGAAAGCCCAAGGAACAATTCTCGCTCAACCGGAAAACTTGTTGCTGGATGAACCGTTTTCTAGACTTGATCAGGAATTGCGCGGTAAGTCCGAGATCTAAGGTTTTGTTCATTAGTAAAAACCAACTCCCCTCCCTTCTTGTCACCCATGACCCTGCTGATGCAAAAAGGGCTGATGAAGATATTCTTGCTTTTTCATGCCTCAAACTTATATAACAACAGGAATCTGGCTCGAGATGACTTATCGTAGTTGATAATATCAGTATCTTCCGAGAACCCATGCCTCAAAATGTACTTCTTCGCTGGCACTAATTCCGCAATTTCTTGCGTAAAATGTCATACAGTTGTATAACAAAGGGCCGTCGCGTTGATTACTTTTCTTAAAATTATAGCTTTTCTGTGTCCATTTCAAATTCGTCCAATCGTTCTTTTCAGCACTCAATCTTTACTGTACTGATCGGGTTGTTTTTATTTTCACTGACTTCCACGGTTTGGCCAAAGGAATACAAACCGAGTGCGGTGGTTATGGGATTAAACACAAGTTCCACACCAGAATTTTCGGAACAAATCTTGCTTCACAAATTGAGGAATGAATTAGCCGGCAGCTTTGATTTAAGAAAGCAAGGCGCTTTTGAAATAGCCCTAAATAAACTTCAAAGTTCCACAGAGAAAAATTACTGTCTTCAGCTAAAATGTATACTGGAGGTACTTGAGGCATTTCCACAGACAAGTTTATTCTTACTGAAAAGCCAACCTGAAAATAATAGACTAACTCTGGTACTGATAGGCGAAAATCAGCGCTGGCGAGTGATAAATGAAGTTTGTGCACTCTGCTCTTTGACTCCGGAAGAGATGTTGAAAAATGTAGTGCTCAGAATGGAGAGTTACGCAATGCCTCCAATGGTAGTGGAACGCACAAGGCCTCAGACTCTTTCTTCTTCAACTTCTACGGAAACAGTCAGAGAGAAAACCGATTCTGCAAAAACAAAAAATAAAACGGCAAAGTTTTTGTCCGACACTAAATTACGCAAAAGAACGAAAAGGTTTAAACCGAAAACCAGTTCGCCGTTGGACGAACTGCAATTCAAAATTGCACAAAGACGTTACAATCAGTTAATTTGGAATAATATCAAAAAAGATTTAATGTTTTTTCGACAAAAAAACCGTAGTCAGACCATTAAAAACTTAAAAGCACGATTGAGACTTCAGATTGATCAATCCGGTAAGGTGATTGAAAGACGTTTGTTAAAAGCAAGTGGTTCTCAAAAATTCGATAAATCGATTCTTGATTCAGTTGATTTGCTGAAACTTCCTCCACCGATGGAACTGCTGATTCGACATCCACCTTACGTAGTTACGATACTGATTCAACCTTAAAGAATATCGGTAAATTCTAAAATAGTAAAAATAACGTTTTTTTTCATTCCAGCTTCACGTGATTGCCAACTTTTAAAAAAGTTTCAAAAGTATTTTATGGACATTATTTCAGCAGAAGAGCAAAATTCTGAAATGCCAAATCCCGAAGTAGGAGCAGTTGCTGAACAAAAGCCCTCTCTTCCACCGAATGAGGCCTTGAAGCTTGTTTTTGGAGAATATGCTGCAAATACTCAGCGTGCATACGCGCGCGCTTTCAGGGATTTACAGGAATGGGCAGATATCCGGGAGCTGAGGGAAATGGAGGACTTCGATCCTCTCTGGATGCTAGAATATAAAAATCAGCTGAAATCCTCAGGCAAAAAAGCTTCGACCATCAACCAAACCATGAGTGCCCTGCGCAAAGTCTGTAAGGTGCTGACAGAATTTGGCTACCTCAAACAAAATCCTTTCAAAGCTTCTGTCATCCGCGCAGAAAAAATTGACACTGCAACCAGTAAGGGGGCTCTCCAAGTTTCTCAGCTCAATGCCATGATAGAAGCAAATAAGGTAATGCAATATGATGGACGTATGGCACCCCTGCTCCGGGTTAGGAATGATTTGGTGTTGAAATTTCTGTATCTCACCGCAGCCCGACGCGGTGAAACCGCTGGTTTATGCTGGAGTGATATTGTACAGGATGGGTCTTTTTATGTAGCAGTACTGAAGCATACGAAAAGCGGAAAAGAACAGCGGATAAAATTAAGACATGAACTTCATGAAGAACTATCCGAGTGGAACTCATTTCTGCAACAAAATAACATTAATTCCGCGTATGTTTTTCCATCACTTGGCTTTAGGACTCATGGTCAAAAAATGTCTGGAAAAGGTATTAATGACATTGTTTCCAGACTCGGCAAAGCAATTGGTTTAAATATTTCGGCACATTATCTTAGACACACTGCAATCACTCTTTCATTGGAATTGGGCGAACCGTTGCAGAAAGTCCAGTCTTATGCACGACATGCTTCAGCCAATACCACTATCCGTTACTTCCATGACCGACAACTTTTAGAAAAAAACCCTACCGATAGCCTACCCTTGATTTAAAGAATCATATTTAATGAATTAGATGGAAACATCTATTAATTTCTATCATCTTTAAATTAATCCTGCTGATCAAGACGGTCATGCAGAACAGGAACAAATTCTCACTCTGCAAATCCGCCTTTAGTCATCTTAGCCGGATCAAGCACACTATCTAGTTCTTCTTCAGGCAAATCACACATTTCCAATGCAACTTCCTTCAGAGCACGATTTTCTGCAAAAGCTTTTTTAGCGATTTTTGCTGCAAGATCATAACCGATCAAAGGATTGAGTGTAGTGACTAGAATCGGATTTTTACCGACAAGAGCCTTGATATGATCTTCCCTTACTACAAGTTGTGATACTGAGCGCTCCGCCAAATTACGTGAAGCATTAGCCAACAGGCGAATTGATTCAAGAAGACTGTGCGCGACCATAGGCAGCATTACATTTAATTCAAAATTGCCGGACAAACCGCCCACACTGATCGACGCATCATAACCGATTACCTGCGCACAAACCATTGCCATTGATTCTTCAATCACCGGATTTACCTTCCCGGGCATGATTGAAGACCCCGGTTGAAGTGCCGCAAGTTGAATTTCTCCAAGCCCGCTGTTTGGTCCAGAATTCATCCAGCGTAAATCATTGACAATTTTCAGCAGACTAACTGCCAGGGTTTTTAACTGGGCTCCCAAAGCAACCGGAGCGTCCACCGTCGACTGTGCTTCAAAATGATTTTCCGCTTCACGGAAAGACTCTCCACAAAGTTTTGAGACTTCCTTTGCAAATTTGGGTGGGAATTCCAGATCAGTATTAATCCCGGTACCGACCGCAGTTCCCCCCATCGGCAGTTCCGCCATCTGTTCCAAAACTGATTCAATGCGTTGAATTCCAATTTCAATTTGCCGTGCATAACCTCCGAATTCCTGTTCAAAAGTAACAGGCATAGCATCCATCAGATGCGTCCGGCCAGTCTTAACTACGTGCGAATATTCGGCACCTTTTTTCAGAAATGTTTCACGCAAATATTTAAGTGCCGGAATCAAGGTGTTTTTTGTCTCGAGATAACCCGCAATTCTGATCGCAGTCGGAAAAGTATCATTTGAACTCTGGCCAAAATTAATATGATCATTTGGATGTACCTTGACCGATAAATCAGGAACCAGTTCCATAGCACGGTGCGAAATCACTTCGTTCGCATTCATATTACTCGAAGTTCCAGAACCAGTTTGATAAATGTCAACTGGAAAGTGTTCATCAAGCTTGCCGTCAATTACTTCCTGTGCTGCAAGTTGAATCGCATGTGCAACATCTTTTGGAATATTGTCAAGTTCAGCATTAACTTTGGCTGCACCCTGTTTGATCACACCCAGTGCGTGTATCATTGCTCTGCTGATACAGATTCCACTAACAGGAAAATTGTTAACCGCACGTTGAGTTTGTGCACCGTAAAGCGCTGCCTGAGGAACTTCGACTTCACCCATTGAATCTTTTTCAATACGATTTTTTCTACTCATGTTGTTCCTTTTTATTTTTTATTTAATGATTTATTATTTCCTGATGTTTCGTGAAAAATTTCAACTGAACAGACATTTGACTGCAGACAATTTTTTTACAATCAAAACTAAAATTTTCTTTGTAATTTTTAGTACAGGAGATTACTAAAAAATTCTCCCTGTGGTTTAAATGACACGGTTTTATGACTTGTTAAACTTTCATCAGTATAATGAAAAAAATCATTGTAACTACAACCCTGTATTACGGCTTTCAAATGAATGGAAATCATGATTGAAAAATTAACTATTAAAAAGTAGTTCAAATGAATTGATTTTATGCCAGCATTCCTCCGTCTACAGTAAAGGTGCTGCCCGTAATGTATGATGCCGCAGAAGAAACAAGGAAAAGTATCATCCCTGACATCTCGCTCGGTTTAGCAATTCTCCCGAGCGGAATTTTCTGGAGAACATTTCTCATCAACTCTTCATTCTGGGTAAGTGCAGAAGCGAACTTTGTATCAGTCAATCCTGGAAGAACTGCATTGACTCGAATATTATCCCGCCCCAGCTCTTTGGCAAAAGCTTGCGTCATAGAAATGAGTGCTGCTTTGGTAATGGAATAAACGCTTTGGTTTAACATCGGAATACGACCGTTGATCGAAGAGACATTAACAATACTTCCTCCGCCGTTTTTTTTCATTAAGTCAGCCGCGTGCTGACTCATAAAAAATGGCCCTTTCAAATTCACATCAAGTGTTTTATCCCAAGCCCGTTCCTCCACCTCCTGGATTGAACCGTAAAACGGATTGGTTGCTGCGTTATTCACCAAAATATCTAATCGGTTATGTTTCTCACGAATTTTTTCAAATAATGATTCAATCTCCACAAGATCACCATTATGACAAACCATCCCGGACGCCTGATTCCCGGCATTATGAATTTTTTCCTGAACTTCCTCTAAATTTTCTGCCTTGCGACTGGTAAGAATGACATGTGCACCGAACTCAGCCAAAATTTCTGCAGTTGTTGCTCCAATCCCTCGGCTTCCGCCGGAAACTAAAGCAACCTTAGAACTCAGATCAAACATTGCTGGTAATTCCATAAAATCCCCTTCTTAAGCTTTATTATATATTATCTTTTGTGAATAGAAGACGCAATGCGGTTTTGAACTGGGACATGTTCCCTTAAAGGATGAGATTCAAGGATTGTTAGCTTATTGTTGATGAAGACTGACTCAAATAAATCCTGGTATCCTCACTGTTCATGAATCAGCAATCTCTTCATGTGAAAAACTATTTAGTCATTTTTATTTTCGTGGAAAGATTCATAAATTGACCGCTAAGAATCGCAGCATTTTTTGCTCATGAATGCACAGATTTTGCGTTGCCACTTGAATAAATTTTCTATAAACTAGCTCAATTGATACTTAAGACTACCGTCACATTATTTTATTAAAATAATCCTAAAACAGTTATTAAAAAATGGCTAACTGGCTTGTTTTAACAGTATTAACACTCGTGGTGTTGATTGTGTTCCGCATGAAGAAACCACCCGACGAAAAACTCGACCCTCCCTCTAATTTTGTCATGTTTTTTAATCCTATTCAGGGTGAAGGTGATTTGTTTATCGGAGGAGTTTTTGTCATATATTTTTCTTCCAGAGTATTTTTAGCATTATTTCAAACTTTAAGATCTATTTTTTAGCTGACGTTAAAAATCATAAAAATATGTTCAAATGAAGTATTTGACTATAGCAAACTCTCTTATTAGAAGACTATTTTAAAACGCCTGTGTTAAACGGACTTAAACCGTGTTAGTTCGAATGAAGCGGTAAATTTTTCTAAAATAACACCAATATAGTTATATAATTTTACACATGCTCAAAATAATAAATAAACGATTTCATTTTTTACCTACATCTGCATATGAATCGAAATTTACTGATTTTGTTACTGACCTTATTTCAGGATAATTATGTCCGCTTAGGCACCATAGCAGGAACATTGGTTGGTTATTGGAGTCCGGGAATTTTGCAAGGCGAATCAGGAACAAATACTTTTATTTTCGGATTCATAGGCTGGGGTATAGGTGCGTACCTCGCGAATTACAAAGCTGAAAAAAAACAATTTAAACAAAAAAAGAAATTTGAGGTTTTTCAAGGAGGACGCTGATACAATATTTTCCACTTCTAGTAAATAACAAGTTTTCAGCGAATTTCAGGCCCGTTTAAAACTGACTAAAGGCATGATGATTAATAATTTTCTAGGGAAACAGTTCCCAATTATTCAGGCACCTATGTCAGCAGTTCAAGACAGTGCTGTAGCAATTGCTTTTTCAAATTGCAGTGGGTTGGGATCACTGCCTAAGCAATTCTCACTTCAGAAAAACTCAGGGCAGAATTGGCTTTTTTCAAATCCCAAACAAAGAATCTTTTTAACTTAAATTTTTTTCTGCCATCACCAACCTAAAGTATTTTTTGAACGCGAGCAAAAATGGCTAAAAATATTAGAACGGTATTTTAATGAATTTAGCCTAAGTTCCGCTAATATCCAAAATGGTAGTGATAGAGGAATTTTCAGAGAAATAACCGCTGAGATATTGGGAGATTTTCACCACTCTGGTGTGGTCAAAATGTTGGCAACGGCTACGATATCCCTCTCTCCGAACTAAATAATCTGCTTGCAGCTGAACTTTAAATAATAGCCTCATGCGAAAAACTTTCCTGCTTCTTGTTTCATTTTTTCTACTTGTTTGGATGACTACAATTAATTCTTCTGCAGAAGATAAATACGAAATCGCAATTTTTGCAGGTGGTTGTTTTTGGTGTATGGAATCTGATTTCGAAAAAAATGACGGTATCAAAGAAGTCGTTTCAGGATATATCGGCGGATCAACAAAAAATCCGAACTACAAAAATTATGGGAAAAGCGGACATTTGGAAGCAGTGCAGATTTTTTATGATCCGTCTGTAATTTCTTATACGGAACTGCTTGATATATTTTGGGTAAAGATTGATCCTCTTGACAAAAATGGTCAATTTTGTGACCGAGGGCATGAGTACTCAACCGCGATTTTTTATCTGACAAGTCAACAAAAAAAGCTGGCAGAAAACTCCAAAAATATGCTCGATAATTCCGGCATCCTTAAAAAACCGGTTGAAACTCCAATCAAAAAAGCAGGAGTATTTTACCCTGCAGAGGATTTCCATCAAAATTACTACAAAAAAAATCCATTGAAATATAAGTACTACCGCTATCGATGTGGACGAGATAAGCAACTTAGAGAAATTTGGGGTAAAAAAAAAGTTCTTGATAATAGCGTTAAAATAAGTGCCAAATATAGAATACCTGATTTGCGGCAACTTGAGGAAAAACTGACACCTTTACAGTTTGATGTTACTCAGAATGATGCAACCGAACCACCATTTAACAACAAATATTGGGATAACAAACGAGAGGGAATTTATGTTGATATAGTTTCCGGTGAGCCGCTTTTCAGTTCAACTGACAAATATAAATCCGGTACGGGCTGGCCTAGTTTTACAAAACCCATTGCTGGAGCAAGTTTGATCACAAAAGAAGACAATAATTGGTTCTCAGTAAGAACTGAACTTAGGAGCAAATACGCAGATTCTCATCTTGGTCACCTGTTTAATGATGGTCCAAAACCGGGAGGTTTTCGTTACTGTATTAACTCAGCAGCACTGAGATTTGTCCCTAAAAATAACCTTGAAAAAGAAGGGTATCCAAATTACCTCAATTTATTTGAAAATTAATGTTTTTATCAAGGTTATATTTTTGGAGAAATCCCTTGATTAAGCCTTTAGTGCAAAAGTAAAAACCTTCTTTGAAAAATTTGTGGAATGTCAAATAATTTTCTCTCAATTAAACTTTAAAAATCATTTTAAAAAAACAAAAAGTTAATTCGAAGACTAAGGTGTTGAGGAATGATCTGAGAATTGAGGTTTTAAGAGAATACAAAAAGTTAAATATTTCTGAAGTGTTAATCATGGAATTTAAAGCAGGTCTTTAAATGAACGATAAAGCCTTATCCCATTTCAATATTCCCACAGCTATAATTAAGCATTAAACCAAATTAATAAGGAGAGATTAGTTCTTATCTTTTCCCAGAAATATGAGGAAGAAAAATAACGTATAAAATGCATACGGCAGAACACCGGTTTGAAATACAGGAAATGTTTATAAGTTCACAAGCATAATGGTTGATATTTCGAATCGCGTAACTGAAATACGGACAAAAAAGGATCCTTCGCTATTTGGAATGATCCGGGCTGACTTTCTAGATTCAAGCTCAGGGAATAATTTTTGTTTCCTTGAAAATATGAGTTACATCACAATAATTGAAAAAACTACTCACACAAAACTTTCCCCCAAATCACAAGACAGGTCAAAACAAACGATTATATTTCGAAATTAAGATCATTAGTTTAATTTTTATTTTTTTGTTAACTACTCAATATTTTTCCTGGCTTAATCGGGTTTCATAAGCTTTCAATTCTGTCCAACTCGGTCGCTTGAAATAAACACCTTCGCTAGAGGAAATTTCTGCATCTCCTGAGATTGCTATAGCTCGTCCAATACCGCGTACAAATATATATAGTACCCCTCCAAATTTCTCATTATATTTTTCTTCGCTATCTAGTTTAAACCAATAAGAAGTGGCAAGAATATAAATTTGCAACTGCAATTCATAGTTTTTCATTACTTCATTTTCTACTGATTCTTGACCATAGTTTTTCAGCAAATTACTTTTCCAATCAAGTAAATATATTTTAGATTCATGTTCAAACAAAAAGTCAATCGAACCTCGTAAAAATCCTTTTTCGATTGCCCAACCGCCAACACCAATCCCTGAATAGCGGCCCTGGATTACCCCTTCCCCTTTTCCCTTAATTACTTCTGCATTCATTGTTTTATTAGGAATTGGGAAATAAAAATCAGCTTCTCGCAAATATTTTTTTACATATGCCAATTCTATTACAGGTGCATCCTGATTTTGTCCGAGTCTGAGTGGTGTACGTAAAGAATTCCAGATTATTTCAGCAATTCTACTATCTGTTTCGGGCAAACGTCCGTAACGCTCGTTAATTGATCTAATCATACGGCTAACCGCTTGAACTTCTAACCAATCTCCCTTAGATCTACTCTCACGAAGGGTAGCAAATTCAACATGCTCCAGCAATTCATGTAGCAAATTCCCGGTTTGAGAACCTCCGGGAAGAGGATCTTTCTGGACGTTACTTATGGTAAACTGCGATTCCGTATCAGAATCCCGATCAGGGATTTCCGAAAACTGCATAGTTCCGGCTTCATCATCTTCTCTACGCTTTCCCAATTCAGTTTCTCCTCGGATTTCAATAGTTGAAAGTTCCTGATCGTTTGAACAATTTAGATCTGAATTTTGTTCTTTATTTTTCCTTTGCATCCTGCTAAAGGAAGTTAGGACAAAACCTCTTTGTTTATAACGGAGTTGACTGAAGAGTATTTGTGGATTTTCTATCTCACTTATACTTTCTGTTATTTCAGGTAGTTCCGGAGGGTTCCAATTTCTCAACATTTCCTGCTCAGTTGCATTAATATTTGATGCAAGATTTACTGGAAAAGCTCCGACCAGACTGCTGCTGAAAGTAGAATTATTTTTTTCAGCAAATATTTGTTCGCTGATCATTGATAACTGATCATTAAGCATCGAATACCCGCTGCTCACTTTGCAGATACGCTTTCCAGAATTTCCCTGCAAAAAACCCACACATGGCAAATATAGGCGTCCACAGGCACGTGTCATAGCGACATAGAGTAATCTTTGTTGTTCTCCTTCTAACTGCCACTCGTATTCTGCAGGCACCTTTGAATTGATCAAATCAATGATAGGTTTTTCAGCTGAATCATGATAAAATTGAAACGAATTTTTCTGGCTGCCTGTAAGCCCTCCAAACAAAAAAACTACAGGAAATTCTAATCCTTTTGCTGCATGCATAGTCATTAACTGTACAGCATCACGTTCACTTTCCAGACGTAGCAAATTTTCGTTTTCTCCCGGATCTTCTTTGCCCTCGATAAAACTCCTCAATAATTGAATCAGTTCAAACAAATCAAGATGCCGGTCAATAGCTTTACGATTCAATAACTCAAACAAATGAACATAATTGGTTACGCTTCGCTCATCTCCGCCAAGTAACAACTCACGCTCTATCAGTTTTGTGCGTTGTAAGACTTGATCAAAAAGCTTCCGAAAACTTTGAGATACAGCTAAAGAGTTCCACTCCTGAAGTTGATGTAAAAACTCAGCATCAAAAGTAGATGCTTCTGTAAGTTCATTAATTTTCGTACAAAAAAATCTAGTCAGCCAAAGTTTAGCAGTTCTAGAGTGATCGAATGGATACGCAACTGCATCCAGCAGATCGAGTATTTCAAGAGCTTCACGCCCTTCAAATAAACCTTTCTGTTTGTAAAAAGAAAAATCTATTCCATGACGCCGTAGGGCTTTTCCCAATATTTTACCTTCATTACTTTTACGGAACAACACACAAATATCCTGTTCTTTTAAAGCGCGTTCTCCATCGTCATCCTGCCAGAGAGGACGTCGATTTTTAGTTGATCCTATCCTCAAAATGGATTTTATTTCCAGAGCAATTTCCTCGGCAAAACGGATTGTCGCAACTTCCGCCTGTTCATCTAAGAATAAATTCAGCAGTGCACTTTGATATTCTATACTAATTTTTATTCCCAACTCTGTCTGCACAGCTCGTAAAAAGGAATCATTACCACAATATTTTTTACCGCTTAAAGAAGATAACTTCTCCAAAATCGTTAAAGGTATTTTTTGGTCTTTCGACATTTTTTGCTCAGCTATCTTTTTCCCTGAAACAGTAAACTGAGGTAACATTTTCATCAAATGTATGGCATTCCTATCAGGCGTATCATCTTTCAATTGCAGTTCAGGTTTTCCACAGCCTACATGCTGATAGAGAATCCCACGTTTTTCAGGAAACCACCTGCCGTCACTGAAAATCTGATTCAAACCACAAAGCATTTCTTTAGACGAACGAAAATTCTTTTTTAATACAAACGCCAAGCGGGAAGTTTTTTGCTGAAAAATTTTTCGTGCCTGCAGATACGTAAAAATGTCTGCGCCACGAAAAGAATAAATAGCCTGTTTTGGATCACCAATTACTATTAAACGATGCTCTGGACTTTCCAGAAACAAATGGCGAAATATATTCCATTGCCGTCGATCCGTGTCTTGAAATTCATCGACGATTGCACAGATATATTTTTTGCGAACAGCTTTCGTGAGAGCTGTTGAGATTGAACTTGCAACGTTTTGCGGAATTACCTGTTCTTCAACAATCCGTAATAAGTCGTCATAATCAAACGCACCTTGTTCCAGTTTAGCCTGAGAGAGATCTATACGTACATCTTCTATAATCTGTTGTGTAACCCAGGCTTTGAGGATTTTTTTTGAACCTCCCGAGATATCATAGTCCTGCAGTAATTTCTCACAATCTGCTAGTGATTCAATCCAGGCAAGTTCTGGTGACTGAAAATCTTTTGGACTAATCCATTGTTCTCCAGACTTTAAAGTTTTTCTGCATCTCGGTATAGTTACTGTGCCAGCTTCCATTTCTAAAAAATCAGGCAATATTTCAGAAATAGATGCACCTGCATGCGCGGAAGACAAACTTTCTATAATCGAATCGAGATTGATCATGGTTTTCCTCCTCGAAGTCTCATTGAGCGCTGTTTTTTCGAAAGCGCTTCGGAGAGGATGCTGACCCACATCTTTTTTGCGCAAAATCAAGTCACGATAGACCAAAACCTTCCAGCATGCACAAAATTTTGTATGAAAAACTTCGAAATTTGGCAAATATGGCTTAAATTCACCATCTTTAGAAAGCAAAAAGACAATGTCTTTTTCCAGTGATGCTAAATCTCCTTCAGCGTATTTTACATAAAGTGCAAAAAGTTTGGCAACTGCAGTATCTCGAGAGAGTAGTTCTCGCCTTACATATCGACGGAATACGTCCGGAAAAAGCAGGTCAATTTCGCATAATTTCTGCTCAAACAATTGCCTATTTTCAAAAGCAAATTCACGTAAAATACGTTTACAGAAACCATGAATTGTGTAAACCGGTGCAGAATCAAAATCAAGCAGAGCTGCTTTTAACTGTTTTCTGCGGACAGTGTTAATTTCCCAAAATGGTTCTTCTGGAACAGTCGTAGGGAGATCGTTGTTTTGTTCACATTCTTCTAACAAATCCCGGAGTTTTGTACGCAAACGCAGACGCAATTCGGCAGTGGCTTTTTCTGTAAAAGTCACCAGAAGAATGCTTTTTAACGGAATTTCCTGTTCCAGTAACAATTCCAGCACCAACTCAACTAGGGCAAATGTCTTTCCAGTGCCGGCAGAGGCCTCGATAACCGCTAATCTATCATTATTCGCATTGAAAACTGCATCCGAAATGTTAGATTCGTCGTTACTTTTTTGTTTGGAGAGAAACAGTTCAGACTCCTTGGCAACATAAAATGAGTTCGAATTTGGAGTTTCAGACATTTCAATTTTAGGATAAGGAACAGTATTCAGTATGTTAATCTAAGCGGATTGACATTTCAACTTTTAGAATATTATTTGAGCAGATAAAAACTTGTCCTTCTATTGGTTTAACAATAAGATTTACAATTGTTTTTTCGGTGCATTCCAATTTTTTAAACTCAGCCCATTATGCTTCCCAATTCGATCATAAACTCATTAACAGATCAGTTGCAACAGGCGGTACTAGTAATTGACCAGAAAGGTGACGTCGTTTACTGTAATGATTCTGCTGCTCAATTCTGGCAAAAAGACTCCATACGTCTATTGGGCAAACAAAGCAGTACTTTGTTTCATGAGGATTTACTGATTCAAGAAAAAATTAGCAATGTGCTAAAGTCTGGTAAAGTTTTCAGAGTAGGAGGATATGTACTGAAAACAACTCCTTTACAAGAAAGGGGTGCAGAAATTGTGATTTCACCAGTGCTTAACAAACACGGCCGTGTTAAAAATGCTTTAATCACCATACTGGAAAGCACCAATCTACAGGAATCTCAAGCCAGAGAACAGGAGGAGCAAGTGACACATTCGATGGGCACACTTGCCGCATCACTAGCGCATGAAATTCAAAATCCACTAAGTGCTGTCAAGGGTATGCTCCAGTTACTGGAACGTGATCTGCAAAAAGCAAAGATCAAAAACACTTCCACCGGGATGATGCTGAAAGAGCTGGAACGTATAGAACGTTTATTGAAGCAACTTCTTCTCCATTCCCAGCCAGTACCGATTAATGTAACCTCATTTGACGTACACGAACTGTTGAATACGGTAATTCTTTTTGAACAAAATACCGTTTCGAATATTCGATTTTTCCGAAGTTTTGATACATCTCTTCCAGAAATATCAGCAGATCGCGACAAACTGCATCAAGTATTTTTGAACTTGGTCCGAAATGCGGTTGAGGCATCAACCTCTGATAATGTAATTACTGTTCACACTAGATACTGTGGGAAATGGGAACTGGCAGGAACAAATCTTAATCCTGAACTTAATTATATACTGATTTCCATAGAGGATGAGGGTAAAGGAGTACCACAGGAACATCGCAATCAATTATTTAAACCGCTTTTTACCACTAAGAAAAAAGGGCACGGCCTTGGTTTATCAATTTCTCACCGACTGGTTCAAGCTCATAAAGGCTTATTGCGTTATTCTTCTGGTAATTCTAACGGGGCAGTCTTTCAAATTTTTTTGCCGTATCAAAAAAAATAAAATCCTATTTTGTAGTCAAAGATATGACAGAGAACTATTTATTTTTTTTGTAAAACAACTTAATTGGTAGTAAAATAACTTTTTCAAAGTTTTATACTACTTACTGCACAATCAACTCTGCTATAATCAAGACTAGCTGGGATTTTTCTCAAAGACTTTATATTTTGAGCAACTTAGATTTCTTAATATTTCAAAAAAGGGTAAGCAATGAACACAAGCGATCCAATCGTAATTGCAGGAATGGCCCGGACTCCAATGGGTGGATTTCAAGGTATTTTAAAAGATGTATCAGCTCCAGAATTAGGAAGTTTTGCCATTCGTGCTGCTATTGAGAGAGGCGGAGTAGCGACTGAAAATATTGATGAGGTCTTGATGGGATGCGTCTTACCAGCAGGTTTGGGACAAGCTCCTGCACGTCAAGCTTCTCTCGGGAGTGGTATCCCTAATACAACCAGTTGCACCACCGTAAACAAGATGTGCGGCTCAGGAATGAAAACTGCTATGCTCGCAAATGATTCGCTTTTAGCCGGAACAAATGAAGTCATGGTTGCCGGAGGACTAGAAAGCATGTCTAATGCACCGTACATTTTGCCTAAAGCTCGTTCAGGTCAACGTCTTGGTCATGGTCAAATGATGGATCATATGTTTCTTGACGGGCTCGAAGATGCCTTTGATAAGGGAATCCTGATGGGTGTTTTCGCCGAACGAACAGCTAAATCTTACGGATTTAGCAGAGAGGCTCAGGATGAATTTGCGATCCGATCATTAACTCGTGCCAAAAAAGCAATCGAGGACGGAAGTTTCAATACTGAAGTAACTCCAGTTACATACAAAAATCGTCAGGGAGAAGTAATAGTTGATCAGGATGAACAGCCTCTAACAGCAAACTTTGAAAAAATTCCAAAATTGAAGCCTGCCTTTGATAAAGACGGGACTGTCACCGCCGCAAATTCCTCGTCTATTTCTGACGGTGCTGCGGCATTAGTGATGATGCGAGAATCTATTGCAAAAAAACGTGATTTAAAACCGATTGCACGTGTTCTGGCTCACAGCAGTTTTGCACATGAACCTGCGTGGTTCACAACCGCACCGGTCGGTGCGATTAGAAAGCTGCTTAAAACTGTTGACTGGAATATAAATGACGTTGACCTTTTTGAAATAAATGAGGCTTTCGCAGTAGTAACTATGGCAGCCATGAAAGATCTTAATTTGCCTGCTGAAAAAGTAAACGTTCACGGCGGTGCTTGTGCACTCGGACATCCAGTTGGTGCTTCTGGGACACGGATTCTAGTAACCTTGATTTCTGCTTTACAAAAATACAATAAAACCCGAGGTATAGCTAGCCTTTGCATCGGTGGAGGTGAAGCTACCGCAATGGCTGTTGAAGTCTTGTCCTGAAGAATTATTGTTGTTCTAAAAATTTAATTAGGACTTTAACTAGGAAATAGGTGAAATAGCTCAAGGTCTTACAAAATAATGATATTTGAAATAATTTAAAAAAACTTGACACAAAAAAAATAAGTAGTATGATCCGTAATGATAAAAATGAATAAAAATATTCTGTAAAGGTCAAATTTTTTTCTGATTCGACTTCTTACTACACCTTTAAGAGCTTGGAGAATACTAATGCGTAGGATGTTTTTTTTAATCGTAACATTATCTATCCTTTTACCTTCGACCATTTCAGCTAGAGCTACAGAACAATTAGCTATAGGGGTCTTCGATATAATTATTTCCCGAACTGAATTCAAGTTAGAAAAGTGTGATGCTTATGTATGTAACTTCGCTTCAAAAGACAATACAACTCAAATGGAGTTGAAACGGGCAACAATACAACAGCACGTAGAAAAAGATTTAAATTTTCTTTTAGATATTGAATTTGACAGCAAGTTATTTAAATCCGGCTTACTTGTTCAGTATTACAACGATATAAACTTGATACGTGTATATCTTAAGGGGGCAGGTATAACTGTAGAAGCTACCAGAAAGGATGAAATTGCGAGCCTACAAAATTGGCTTAAAAAAGTTTTGAAGCTTGTTAAATAATCCAAATTTTCTCTTGGCACGTTTTTTTCTCTCATTGCGATTAAATCTAAAAAGATATATGGGCAGATGGATCACGTTTGCCCGAAAGAGCATATGTTTCATGGTTTTTCTTGGAAGCATTCGCTTTTTCATTAAGAAACAACTAAGATACTTAGAATAAATTCAACAAAAACCTATTAACACTGCAGCAACCATAAACAAAACAAAACCTGCAATAATTACAACAAAAACTTTTTTTGTCATTTCTTCGGCCTCATCTATTTCTTTTTCATAAGTCATAAATCTCTCTTCTATTCTTCCCCGTTGTTGATCATCACTAAGATTCCCCCGCATACTTGATTAATCATAAATATATTTTTAATTTATTAAAATTCGTAGATTTACTATTTGGAAAACTACTTATGATTCTGTCAATAATGTTATTGACGGAAAATATTTTTTTGTAATTGTTTGGAGATAACTAATGTTTCTATTCTAATGAATAGTTTAAGAAGGGATTTTTGATTGGAGTATACTGAGAAGAGTAAGTAAGCCCCACACAGAATTTCATGGAATCTGTATTTTTTAGATTGATTTCTTCTTAAAGGAATACAGAAGAGAAGATCAAGCATAGGCGGATCAAAGAAAATGTTAATGGACAGGAAAATATATTTCTGGTAATTTGTAAGACCGAGTTTTATTTCAAATTTGAATACTTACTTTGTGGAAAAATGATTTTTTCAATATACTGGAAACTATATAATTTTTTAAATTACTGGTATGGCGGGCGTAGCTCAGCTGGTAGAGCTCTGGATTGTGATTCCAGTGGTCGAGGGTTCAAACCCCTTCGCTCGCCCCAGTTTTTCTGGTGACTAATTTTCAATATTTCCTGCCAATACTCACTGCATGCGGGCGTAGTTCAACTGGATAGAGCGTCAGACTTCGAATCTGAATGTTGGGAGTTCGAGTCTCTCCGCCCGCACCAAAAAAAGAAATGTGATAATGAAATGTAAATAAACTTCTTGACGCAATTAACTTTAAGAAGATGTAAACACATTGTTTCAACAATTTACTAAAAAACGCGAAACTTGTTTCTCATATTTTTCTTATGATAAAAGATTTTGAGGTTGGAACTAAAAGAATAAATAGTGTATCTCACAAGCTCTACATCAAGACTTCTACTTCTTGGGATTTCTTGGATGAAATTTCTGATGATCTACAAAGTATCATTTCCCAGTATTCCAAAAACAAAACTTTGAAATTTTTAATTGATGAAAAACATCCAGAATTTCTAAAGGGGAGTCTTTCTCCTGAAAATAAAATATTGGGCGAGAGGATTAAACTATTACCTGAAGGAACTCAAATAGCAAGAGCAGGATTTTCTATCTTTGCAAAGAATCTAAGATTTAATAATGATCCAAATCATCAATGGGATGTATGCTATGAAAATACTTCAGGACTAAAAACATATCTTTATTCTGAAGAAAAAATACACTTAGAACAGGAAAAAAAATTTAAATTAGTTCAAAAATTCTCTGAAAACTATAATAATATAATTTCAAATGTAGAGAATAATTTAGAAACAATACAATACCTAGCTCTCTATACTTTACTCAAAACATTCATCAGAGTAGGGAATTACCATTATTTCCTAAAAAACTCTCACAAAGGCCTTACAACACTCCTTAAAAGAGATATTTCTATTGATGGTGGAATGGTTTTATTTGATTTTATAGGTAAAGACGGTGTGCCTCACCAAATCACAAAAGAATTCCCGCAGGATTATGTTAAGCAGTTAAAGAAAATTTTATCTTCAAGAAAAGCAGATGATTTTGTGTTTACTGGTATCAACAGTAAACCTTTACACTCTGAAGATTTTAGCTCAATTTTCTTTAATATTACCCAAGAACATTTCTACCCCCACATTATCAGGTCTCATCATGCTGATTCTAAATGTTTAGATTATTTAGAAGGAAAAACTAAAATTCAAGATCCAGAGAAATTATTTTTACAAATTGCAAAAGATCTAGGACACAAAAAATATAATAAGAAAAAAGAACAATGGGAGATTAGTCCTAATATCACAATTAAGAATTATATATATCCTGAATATGTAAAAAAAATTAGAGCTGGGAAGCAAACTTGACTGATGATTTTTTAAAAAATACTCTCAGATCTCTTTCGACTGGGAGGTAAAAAACCATGGGGAAGTAGCGATTTATATGCAAGGGACTAATTAATTTGATACTATAGCCCCTGTTTATCTATAGTATTCCAAGCATCGGGACTTCGAATCTGAATTTTTGGAGTTTTAATCACTCCGCTGTTAACCTCAAAGTATTAAATAATTCATATCTTTCAAATTACCAACTTCGCCACTTTTTTCCATTTAGCATTAAAAGTGAATCTTTTTACACCGTTTCACTAATTTCCCGCTAATTCTACATCCTAATCAACCCCACAAATAAACCTTCCAACACATAGGTAAATCATAAAATAGGTATAAATTTCGCATCTCTGAGTCCCTGATTACAGGAGTTGATAATGTGATTTTCAGGCTATTTCATTTTCATCATAGGTTAATAGTAGTAGTGATTCTAAAACTGACACTACCATCAACGACGAAAACTTCATTATTTATTATTAATGATTTGTTTGAGATACAAATTTTTACTGCTTTTTATCTTTATTTTCTTTGTTTCTTTTAGTTATGTCATAGCTCAAAGTAGGTATGATTTTAAAGGGAAAAGCACTAATATTAGAGAAGGTGATAGAAGTTTTAAGCAAAAAAAAAGAACTTATGAGGAAGAAGAAAGAATTTATGAGCCAGTTTACGCACCATTTAACAAGAATAAATTTCCAAAAAAAACAACATATCAAAAACAAAGACCTTATCAATCAGAAGATAGGCGGCTCACTAAATCAACCAAAAAGATTAGATTCAGGTATCTATCTGGAACATATAAAAACGATTATCAAGAAGGTTCCCGTTTAACTTATTCAATAATTTGGGATGGAGCAGGAATTGGTCAATCCGCTTTTAAATATAAGACGATCTTGGACGATGCCACATACGAATTAGAACATAAATCATTAGACGTTGCATATACATTCGGTGATGAATATACTCTTACATTTGGTAGTAGTGCAATCTACAGTGGGACACTAACCGCGACAACGGATGAGAATGATATATACGAATCATCTAGTGTAACTGGCTATGGATACTTTTCTGTTATTGGAATCGAGTTTGGAATTTTTGAAATATTATTCGCTTATCAATATGTAAGGTTTTCATTTGTAGAAATAGAATCTGATTCAACTTCTGCTTATATGGCTAGTTTCAAGGATTCAGGGAATCAATATGCCACAGGAATTGGAATCGCTTTTTAAAAAAAAGAATGGAGAAACCATAGAAATAGCCTATTCTGAAAAACAGACCATAAATTACTTTTTTTGAGATATAGCTTAGTATTCTAGTATAATTATGGGTTTAGGAATTATTAAAAAATATTTATTCTAAGCCTTGAGTCTAAAAGAACATTAAGTGATATAGGATACATGACTAATAATGATTTATTTTTATTGATCAAATTACTTTTATTTTCAACTTTCCATGTTTTGACTCTCTGGTAAACTAAATTTACGTAAGTTGAGACTTAATAGTCTCTCAATTCTAAAAGTTCAAAAAAATGTTTTTGGAAAATTCACACAATAAAAAATTACTAAATATACTAATTTTAAAACATCTACTTGTCATTACCTGCCTCCTTTTTGTGAGTTCTCCCTTGATTGCTCAGAAAACTGGTGTTTTCTATTTGAAAAAAGTTAACGGAAAATATGGATGGTTTAAGAGTGGTGATGAAAAAAAGCATTGGAAATATGAGGGAGAAATAAAAAAAGGCAGACCCAATGGAATTGGGGTATTAAGTCGCCGTTCTGTAAAATATTCTGGAGAAGTTAAAAATGGGATAGCTCATGGTATAGGGACTTATACATTCAAAAGCGGGAAGAAAAGAGTAGGTGAGTTTAGAAGAGGCAAACCATGGAACGCAAAATTTTATGATAGGAATGGGAAAATAGAAGCTGAATATGTTAATGGTAAAAAACTAAAAACAAAGGCGACTGCGGCTAAAAAAGGGAACGAACGTAAAGAAAAGAAATCTTATCAAAAATTGTCACCCCCTTTAGAAATTGGAATTCGTGTTCTTTTAGGAAATTCATCAGGTGATTCCACTACATCCAATAGTTCTCTAACATTTCTCCTGGAGAACTTTGGTCTGGGGATTAATCAGATGATATTCAAACGTACATCAAAGAAAAACAATGTCTATGATATGACAAATTCTTCTGTGGATTTATCATACACTTTAGATTTGTCATACATTTTTGATTGGTCTGCAACAGCAGGATTTGGATATGTATATGATGGTAAAGGTTCAATTGCGAGTGGTTCAACAGCTATTACATATGAATCTGAAAGTGTTTCTGGTTATGGTTTGTTCGGATTATTCGGAATTGAATGGGAAGGTCTTGGTGGGCTAATTGGTTTAAGGTATTACAGTGTAGATTATGCAGATTTCAAGAGTACAACTACTTCTGATAAATTAGGAATAGCATATTCCATAGGTTCTGCAGATCTTATCTTGGGCATAGAATATAGTTTCTAATGAAAACTACCCATTTATTTTTTCTCATAATTTTACTAAACATCTTTTTTGTGGGATGTAGTAATAAAGATAGTAGTAGCAGTGATTCAAGTGAGGATGAAATAGAATCAGCTGTTGTCACTGCAGACAAAAACGCAACTTTTGTTGAACTACTTCTTGCAGAAGTAACTCCAGTTGCAACTCCAAGCCTGGACAATACCCCAAATTATACATTTTCATCTACTAAGGCAGGGACCATTACTTACGGTGGTGACTGTTCCTCAAGTACCACTGTTGCCGTCGCGGGGAATAATACTATAACCTTAAATACCTTGGTTGATGGCACATATTCGGATTGTAAAATTACAGTAACTCCCAATTCAGATGAAACTGAATAAGATGAAAAAAGTTTTTTACTTAATTCTCTTATCTATTTTTTGCCTTACAGTCATCTCCTGCTCAAAGGAAGATGAATCAAGTCTTTCTGACACTACTGACGATTCAAGTGTCACGTTGAATGTTAGTCCGTTTGTTATTAATACAAAATTGGAGGGTGGTACTATTCAAGGCAGTGTCATAAGTCAATCCAGCAGCAGTACTTTATCAGATGTCAGTATTAGTTTTGCAAAATCAGGATCAGATGATGATAACTCAACTACTGTTAACACAACTACTGACAGCAACGGAGATTATAGCCAGGCTCTAACTTTGGGGACATATGCTCTAACTTTCAGCAAAAGCGGTTATCTGAATGAAACCATGTCAGCAACACTGGCCACTGATAACCAGACGCTTGTTGTTGAGACTGTAAAAATGCTTTCAGAGAGTTGTACATCAGGCACTATTACCGGAACTATCAAAGACGCAGTGAACAATAAACCGGTTACCGGAGTTTCTTTAAGCATTCGAAAAGGATTGAACGAGACCAGCGGAGAAGTAATCAAAACCGAGACTACTAGTTCTACTGGAGAATACACATTTAGCAGTATGAACGCTGGCTGGTATACTATTGAGACCAGTAAATCTGGTTACATTACGACCAACTTTAACGTTTTAGTGTGCGGTGACCAAACAGACGCAATAATGCCGGATCAGGATGCATCTATTTCTACGGTATTAGATGATGGAGCAATGCGTATTGTATTGAGCTGGAAAACAAACGATGATTTGGATGCACACCTAACAGGACCTGATAATCTCAGTGGGCAAGGGCATTATAATGCTGCTCATGGGCAGTTTCATTTATACTATCCTTCTAGTTTCAGAAATTTTTACTATGCCACAAACAACTTTTCATGTAGTGGTTGTTCTGAAAGTCAATTAAGTGATAATGTAACGCTCGATTTAGATAGCCCTAGTGCTATTGGGAACGACGGTGGTCCTGAAACAATAACAATTGGTGCAGTACGGAGCGGCTCATATCGTTATTACGTTCACAATTTTTCACAAAAGGGTACTAACAACACCAATTTAGCTGCATCGGATACTTCTGTTAAAGTCTACTGTAATGACAATGGTACCACTAACGTGACTACCTACAATGTACCAAACACTGCTGGAGATCTCTGGACAGTATATGGGTTCAATAAATGCAGTTTAACCTTACTCAATGAAATGGGCTCTGATGGTTCATTCACTGTAGATGTATTTGCTCCAAAAATAGCCGAGGTAACTCCAGTTACAACACCAACTGGAGACACCACTCCAAATTATACTTTCAGTTCAAACGAGGCAGGAAGCATCACCTATGGAGGAAGTTGTAGTAGTAGCTCACACACTTCAGCCACAGCTGATAACAATACTATAACCTTCAATACCCTGTCGGGAGCCGGGGTTACTGGGACAACCTACAGCGACTGTACCATCACGGTTACTGACAGTGCAAACAACGCAAGCGACCCACTCTCAGTGAGTTCTTTTATTGTCGACAAAACTGGACCATCACTGAGTGAGGTCACAGCAGTACCCACACCAACCAGTGACAACACATCAAGCTACACCTTCAGTTCAACCGAGGCAGGTACTATCACCTATGCAGGAGACTGCAGCAGCGCGGACAATACTTCAGTAGCTGGTAACAATACTATAACCTTCAATGAGCTGGCGGACAACACCTACAGCAACTGTACCATCACGGTTACTGACAATGTAAATAACGCAAGCAGTCCACTTTCGGTCACTTCTTTTAGGATTGACACAACTCCGCCATCCCTGAGTGAGACAACGGTAGTATCTACACCAACCACAGACAACACTCCTAATTATACCTTCAATTCAAACGAGGCAGGAGCCATCACATATGCAGGTAGCTGCACCAGTAGTTCTCACACTTCAGCCTCAGCTAGTAACAATACCATAACCTTCGATACTCTAGCTGATGGGGCATATTCGAATTGTAAAGTTCGCGTTACCGATTCTGCCGGGAATCCTAGTAGTTTTCTTGATATAACAACATTTACTGTTGCCATACCACCTACTCTTGCAGAAGTGACAGCAGTACCCACACCAAGTCCGGATAACACATCCAGTTATACTTTCAGTTCAACCGAAGCAGGGACCATAACCTATGGTGGTAGTTGCAGCAGTAATGACAACACTTCTGTATCTGGGAACAATACTATAACCTTCAATGAACTCGCAGACGGAACCTACAACAACTGTACAATCGCAGTTACTGACAACACCAGCAACACAAGTGATAACCTGACAGTAAGTGAGTTCACTATTGGTGCTCACAAACCAGTTCTGAAGGAGATCACGGCAGTACCCACGCTAACCAATGACAATGTAACCCGTTACACATTCTATTCGACACTGTCTGGATCGATCAGCTACGGGGGAAGTTGCACAAGTAATGACAATACTACAGTGGGTGATAACAACACTACCATAACCTTTAATGCGCTGGCGGACAACACGTACAGTGACTGCACTATAAGAGTAACCTCTGCCCAGAATGTAGTAAGTGACAACCTCTCTGTGAACTCTTTTACGATAGATACAACTGCACCATCTCTGAGCGTGGTGACCCCCATACCCTCAGCAACTAATGACACCACCCCAAGTTATACTTTCAGTTCAAACGAGGCAGGAGACATCACCTATGGAGGTAGCTGCACCAGTAGCTCACACACTTCAGCCTCCGCTAATAATAATACTATAACCTTCAACACCCTGTCAGGAGGTGCTGGTACCAACTACAGCGACTGCACCATAACGGTTACTGACAATGCAAGCAACGCTAGCAGCACCCTATCGGTTAACTCTTTTACGATCGATACTGTTATACCAACCCTTAGCCAGGTAACAGCGGTTCCGACACCGGACAATGACAGCACGCCAAATTATACTTTCAGTTCTTCCGAAGCAGGGACCATCACCTATACCGGGGACTGCAGCAGTACAGATAACACTTCTGTTAATGGTAACAATGAAATAACCTTCAATGCACTGTCAGACGGTACCCACAATAATTGCAAAATCAAGGTTACTGACAACGCAAGCAATGAAAGCAGCAACCTTTCTGTGAATTCCTTCATAGTTGGTGCTACAACACCTGCTCTGGAGGTGACCACAGCAGTACCTACTCCGAGAAGCGACAACACCCCA
>SHAT01000010.1 GCA_004213175.1 Pseudomonadota bacterium
CAATTTCCTTGAGGGTGCGTAATTCTCCAATTTCACTACCGCTGACCTGGGGTAAATGGGGTAACTGTTCCTGCAACGCCCACATTATTTCAACGCGTTTTATCGAGTCAATACCAAGATCAGCTTCCATGTCCATGCTCAGTTCAAGCATTTCTACAGGATATCCTGTTCTTTCACCGATGATACTCAAAAGCGCAGGTGCTATCTCGCCTGGAACTGAACTCAGTGTAGCTGCTACGCTGCCATTTCCGTTTCTGGCAGAATCTGAAGAAGTTGTAGACGAGACTGCTTTTTCTGGAAAATCAGGCTCCGGAGTGGTAACTTGACCAGCATAAGGTAAGATGGTTTTTACATGTTCGATAATTTGCCCTACTGTCCGAAGTTCTGCTATATCTTCGGCACCTATTTGCGGTAAATCCTGAAACTGTTCCTGCAGTGCCCACATTATTTCAACACGTTTGATCGAATCTATGCCAAGATCAGCTTCTATATCCATGCCCAGTTCAAGCATTTCCTGCGGGTAACCCGTTTTTTCACTGATAATTGACATAAAAACCTGGCCCGGATCAGCACCCTTTGTACCTGAACTTATTGAAGTCACGGCAACTTCTGAAGTAGGACTTTCCACTGGGCTTTTGTCATCACCGATTTTACTTTTTAAGTGTTCTACGATTTGACCGAGCGTGCGCATTTCTGCGAGTTCATCCCCTGGAACTTCTGGCAGTTGTGGAATTTGATCCTGTACTGAACCCAGAATTTCAACACGTTTAATTGAATCGATGCCTAGGTCTGATTCCATGTCCATGCTCAGTTCAAGCATTTCCTGCGGGTAACCCGTTTTTTCACTGACAATGGCCATCAATACCTCAGTTACGTCTCCTACCGTATTTCCAGAAGTTGAATCAGGAACGGCCTGAACTTCAATTTGCACAGATGCTGTTTGTTGAACCGTGGGAGGGGAAGTTCCTAATTTACTCTGAAGATGTGCAACGATTTCACCAAGTGTACGCATTTCTGCAAGTTCATCACCTGGAACTTCTGGCAGTTGTGGAATTTGATCCTGCACTGAACCCAGAATTTCAACACGCTTAATTGAATCAATCCCGAGATCGGATTCCATGTCCATTCCTAGTTCAAGCATTTCCTGCGGATAACCGGTTTTTTCACTGACAAGCGCAAGAGTCACTTGTGCAATACTTTCTGCTGAAACTGTTGGTGCTGTTTGCTGAGAAACCGTCGGCTTAGAAATAACAGGAGTTGGAGTTAAAACAGTTGGTGCGGAAATGACCGGAGCTGAAACTTTCTGCACAGGAGTTGGTTTCGCAGTCGGTTTTACAACTGGTGGAGTTGGTGCCGCAACTGGTGTTGAGATCTGTACAGCGGGTGGAGGTTTTTGAACAGTTGCTGACCCTGATCCGGAATTACCTAAATGCTGATAGGTGATACTTAACGCGGACTGTGTCTGTTCAGACTGACGATGTAGATATTCTTCATGTACACGCAAGGTTTCGCTCTGATGTGCATGAAACATTTGCATCTGCTGGTCAACTACAGCAGGGATTTGTGTTCCTTGAGAGGCAAGTTCGATTTGTTGCTGCATCAACTGATAAACAGTTCGTGAATATTCAGATTGTTGATCCAGGTATTGTTGGTGAACCTGTAAGGTTTCATTTTGGTGTTGATAAAAACCGGATAAACTACGCTCCAAAGTTTCCATGACTTGGGTTGATGTGAAAGATTGATTAGAAGGAGGTGGTTGCTTGCTCATGGTAGAAATATTTGCTGGTCTTTGTTTTACAGTTTCAGTATCAATTTGTACCGCAGGTTTTTCTGCCTGCAAACTATTTGTAATGTTCGAATCACTTAAGATAACAGCGGATTGTATATTTGAATCTGCGGCAGGAATTGTTCCGGTACCGTGGGCCGAAGGTGTTAGGCTATTCACCTTAAATCCGTCATTCATCGAGTTTTCAAAATCCTGTTGTGTTGCATCACTTATGTAATTTGCACCGTTTAAACTCACACTCATTCCAGTTTTTTTGACAGGCGGGAGTGGTGCAGGCAGGGCATAAGGGTCAAATTTTTGTAAAGGTAGTCCGAGCACACAAAGTTTAACTAATGCTTCTCTGAGCAGTAGATCACTGTCTTTTTTTGGATTTTCATTAAGTGCAACCGCGGTGTATTCTTTATCGGCAAGGATATTATCAACTAGTTTAGTTAAGACATTTTTTGGGCCGAATTCGATAAAGATCCGTCCACCATCTTTGTGGATATTTTCAATTTCTTCGCGAAAACGTACTGAGTTTAAGATGTGTGATTCAAGTTGTTTTTGAATTGTTTTTGCATTGGCAGGATATGCTTGTGCTGTAGCGTTCGAATAAACCGGGATTTTAGGTTTATTAAATTTAACCTCGCGGATTGCTTTTGCAAATGGTTTTTGCGCGTGTCCTACGAGTGGTGTATGAAACGCTGCTGACACAGGAAGTTTGACTACCGTGTATTTTTTTTCTTTGAGTGTATCATACGCTTTTAAAATCGCCTCTGTCGGACCGGCAAGCACAACTTGTTTTTTTGAATTCAGGTTTGCCATAACAACGTCCGGAAACTCAGCAACATCCGTTTCAAGTTTATCCACTTTTCCCATCACAGCCAGCATACTTCCGGCATCGAAATGTGGATCATCGGGCGCAGCCATTGCCTGTCCTCTGGCGTATGCTAATTTGTAATAATCTTCTTCTGCGATCACACCTGCAGCCCAAAGCGCTGTTAATTCACCAAAACTGTGTCCGGCTGAAAAGTCTGTTTGGAGACCTGCTTCACGCATAATCCTGAACAATCCAGCGCTGATTCCGCCAATTGCAGGTTGCGCGATTTCAGTTCGTTGAAGTTGGGCCTGCTGATCTTCTTGTTCTTTATCGTTAAAAACAGCAATCGGAAATACTAAATCGGATAAAGGTTTGAAGCTGGATGAGGTCTTTTTGTCTTTTTCTGTAAAAAGTTTGTCCAGAGAGGAATAAGGAGCCGTCATAGTAGGAAAGTTAAGAAACAATTCCTTGCCCATATTCATGTACTGTGAACCTTGCCCGGAAAAAAGAGCTACCACTTTCCCTTTGGTTTTCAGAGCCTGCTGCCGATAAGAGATACCTTTTGCATTCCATTCATTTTTGTCAATGTTGCTTTCAAGTGTTGAGATAGCCTGTCCTAGAATTTCTACTGTGTTTTCTAGAGATTCTGTTACAAATCCTAAACGCGCATGTTTTTCCGGGATCGAATTTTCACGTGAATCTTCAAGCAATTTGATATGTCGCTCTTCAGCACCTACGGTTTCCAATTCAGCAAGCAGGTCACGGCAGAATTTTTCCAGTTCTTTTGGTGTGCCAGCAGATAAAAAAACTGCTACCGGAGTTTCATGCATACGAAATGGACTGGAATGAGTGGCCTGATATTCTTCCAATACGAAATGAAAATTTGTACCGCCAAATCCAAAAGCACTCACTCCGGCACGTCGTTGCTCACCACATGTGATCCATGGACGTGCCTCAGTATTGAGGTAAAAAGGTGTTTTTTCGATGCCAAGTTTTTCATTTGGACGTTCAATATTTATTGTAGGAGGAAGAATTTTGTGGTGCAACGCAAGAGTGGTTTTGATCAATCCTGCAATCCCAGCGGCAGCTTTTGTGTGGCCTATTTGAGATTTTATGCTGCCGAGTGCGATGTGTTGAAAATCAGGATATCCTGGTTTTTCCGAAGGATCTTCTGTAAAAACTTCTTTTAAACCTTCAAATTCTGCGGCATCTCCCGCCGCAGTTCCTGTACCATGAGCTTCTAGCAAACCTATACTCTGTGGGGCAAAATCTGCATCTGCATAGGCTCTGCGAAGTGCTTTGGCCTGTCCTCCAGAACGAGGAGCATAAATACTTTTGAATTTGCCATCGCTTGAAGTTCCTATTCCCTTGATAACGGCATAAATACTGTCTCCGTCCCGTTCAGCATCTTCAAGACGTTTAAGAACTACCATACCCATCCCTTCCCCAATCATGACACCACCGGAATTTTCATCGAATGGCCGCGGGTTATCCCCAGAAGTGAAAGCCGGTGTTTTGCTGAAACACATATACATCATTGGTGAATTATCAGCGTCTACACCACCCGCAATCATCATGTCTGAACGATATTCTAGCAAATCACTGATCGCCATTTTCATTGCACTTAAGGAACTAGCACAAGCTGCATCGACGGTACAGTTTGTTCCACCGAGATTCAACCGGTTGGCAATACGTCCTGCGATGACGTTCCCCAGCAAACCAGGAAATGAATTTTCTTCCCAGTTTACATAGGCTTTTTTCATCTTCTCAATGATTTTTTCTGTATCACTTCCGGAAATCCCACTGTGCCTTAATACTTTTTCCCAGACAGGATACTGAAGCCTCGAAGTCAGCGAACCTAAAAGTTTCATCCCAGCGGTCACTCCAAGGATAACTCCTGTAGAATCAAGTACCTCTTCACTTGTTTCACCGTAACCGGCATCTTCCATGGCTGATTTGGCCACAAGTAGTCCTAGAAGCTGAGTAACATCTGTCACCTCCAGAATGTTGGGAGGAATTCCGAACTCCAATGGATTAAAATCAATATCTGGTATGAAACCACCTCTCTTACAATATGTTTTGTCAGGAGTTTCAGCATCCAGATCGTAGTAATCTTCAATTTTCCATCGTGACTCTGGAATATCGATGATGCTGTCAATTTTGTTGACTATATTATCCCAATATTGATGTAAATTCGGAGCATCAGGGAATAATGTAGACATACCAACAATCGCTATTGGACTGTTGCACATACGAGCATTTAACTTACTTTCTGATTCAGAATGTCGATTGGATTTTGTAGTCATAAACTTTTTTCAGAGCTGTCATCTAATTATGAATTTTAGGGTTTTGTGACAGCAGAGATTATTTCTATCTGGATATGTTTTAAAAAGTATGGATTTTTGACAAAAAACGATATCTACACATTCAAGCTTCATGCCGAAAATAGGCTATTAATATTGCAACATTCTTTAGCTCTATTGCTATAATTTAAACGTTAATAGCCTTTTTAAATTCTATGATGAATAATACTGCAAAAACTAAAATATATCTTGAAATACAAATCTATTTAGGTTAATTTTAGATCACCTGATTTTGCTGATTAGTTCCCCAATAGCTCAGTTGGTAGAGCAGATGACTGTTAATCATCGGGTCGCTGGTTCGAGTCCGGCTTGGGGAGCCAGCATTAATCAACAATCACGGGATAGTGCTTTTAAAATTTTCCTTCCATGTGCCACTCCTATACTAGTTGGATATGAGTTTTTTTAATATCCTCTAAGCCCTACGCCATTAAGAAAATTCCACGCCTATTAATACTTAAGATCTTGCATGGACCCTTTCGCCTTTTTATAGAGGCGTGGGGATAATTTAAATAGTTATATCAGTTAGATAATTATTAGTGATTAAAAAATTATTAGAAGCTTTAATAATTAAGAATATTGTAAGAATAAAATTTATGCAAGTTTAATTTAATTAGGGTCAGAGTAATATTAAAAAAATCATTATAAGGATTTAATGTCAAATATAATGGAAAGAATATCGAACGGGGGGCCTGATAAGTTTAGTCGGTTGTTTTGCCAACGGTGGGTAGATTCTCACGGATAGGCAAATGGTTGATGTAACATCCAGCTGGAGCACTCCGATAAGCCCTTTCTTTACATCTTTTTTTACCTTGATTAAATTTTCGACTGAGACGATAGTTGGTTGTCTGGATCGCGTTGTTTAGTTTTTCACTCAAAATTATCTGGTGTTTGCGGTTACAGGCATTGATAGTCCAGTAATTTTTGTAACGGCGGCACTCGCTGACCTCTGGAAGTTTTTCATAAACATATACTTCTTGTCCACTACAACCGTTAAATGAGATCAACGTCAATAACGAAAATTTTGCTAAATTGTTGTTACTTGTGAAAATACTCTGAACCTTAAAAAATAACCGGCAAAATATTAGTAAGGTACACTTCTTTAAAACCGAAAAAAACATGATAGCAGACAATCTAAAAGTTATTTTACACAACATGGCTCGTAATCCTAATGACTGGAGGCTTGACGATTTTCATGCTCTGCACAAAAGCGGAGTAAAAATATGGATCGGAAATGGCCTTTGGGGTTATCATCTCGAAAAACCTGAATATCAAGAAATCGGTTTTTTTGAAAAATTAAAACTGCACCAGCAAATAAAACTCTTAAATGAGAATAAAAAAAATGGAAACTGAAAAATTCGTTTATTTGTCGGAGGCACACCTGAAACCAACATTTTTGTAGGTACTTGTTGGAAGTGCATCACGCCGCATAGCCGAACGTAAATATTCAGCAGGATCACTCCATGACCCTCCTCGTAGGACACGATACTTGCCGATTTCGGGACCTTGCGGATTTCTACTATTGGTGTTTGGATAGATCCCAAACCAATCATAGACCCACTCCCAGACGTTCCCGTGAACATCAAATAAACCATTCTGGTTACTTAGTTTTTGGCCGGTTGCTTGAATTATACTGCCCGAGTTAACACGGAACCAGGCATAATCCGGTAAAAATTCCACACCGCCTTCTACTGAATATTCGCTCTCAATTCCAGCGCGTGCGGACATTTCCCATTCTGCTTCCGAGGCTAAACGTTTTCCAACATAATTGCAGTAATGACGCGCTGCATACCATGAGACTTGAATCACAGGTTTTAACTCGCTGCCGATTTCCGGCATAAGATCGTCCGTCCAGTTACTCAGATAGTTTCCATCGTGGAATTGAAGTGGGAAAGTGCTTTTTCGTAAGAAAGGATGTTGAGCCGCGGCAAGTAAATATTGATAATTAGTAACTTCACATTTGTCTATCCAGAAGGCATCCAAATGCACTTCTCTTACGGGATGCTCCGCAGGTAAACCCTTTGCACTCCCCATTTTGAATTTACCAGGATCAATCAGCTGCATTCCTGGCATTGGTGTTTTAAGGCTTACACTGTCAGTAAATCCGCAAAGTGTTTCTAAATCTTTAGTTTTGATAAATGTCGCGGTTTGTTCTTCTGGGAATAATTTCTTTTCGAGATTTTTTAGTATACGGACATAAGTTTTTAAGATTTCAGTTTCAAAATTTGTTACCCGTTTAATCATCTTTCTTTCATCATGTCCGCATCTGTATTCCTCATTCAGACAATTCAATTTTTGTCTAATCCACACCCTTACTGCATCACGTGCCCTTTGCCTTTCAATTTCATTTAACAATGCTGGTTCTGCCGCTAAATAAATATTTTCAAAGAATTGAGTCTGCGCAATGCTTACTTTGGCAAGTTCTACCAAGTTATCATAATCGTCACAAAATTTTTGACTAGCTGTAGGAACAGAGATACCATAGGTCCTATGATCTGAACAAACCTTCGTTTCAACTCTGCGGTTAATACCCAGTTTTTTTGTAAAAACACGAAAACGTAACTCGGAGATTGTATGAATAAGCGGATAACGCTCACCTTTTGTGGTGAAACCGACGAAATCTGAAATGGCGGATTGCTGAAAATCAAGAGCCAATTTTTGAAAATCAAGAGCTGTGGCCCAAACAATATGCACGCTGAACAAAAAACCAGACAGTAAAAAACAGTTTCTGTAATAACGCCTTTTTGGAGGCAATTTTCTCATTAGTCCTTTTTATCTAGATCAACGCGTGTCCGCAGAATCGGATGAAACGGATTTTCTTGTCCTCGGTTTTTCAGCCCAAGCCAAGCTAAAGTAATGTTAAAATGCCGGTATCTTAAAGAGCACCACACATTGGTTCAGAATGCCCAGCTAAAAACTGTGACTGTTGAACATCAGATTCACAGCTAAAAAAACTGGTAGCTCACAGGAAACAAAGTAGAATAGAAGCTTAGCCTTAGACTGTTAAAGTTGTATTAATAGAAAAGCAATCGATATTCCATCTCTTACAGGAAAAGGTATTGTGTTTTATTTTAGGAATTATTTTTCAGACAATTTAAGTTTATGTTTTCGTTAAATTTTCGCAAATCCAGTTGGCTGAATCGTTATTTACATTATCGAGCAGAAACGCCATTTACGTTGACAGAGGCTTATCTTGAGTTTGTGGAGGACGAATCGGGAGTAGGAAAATTTGAAAATTGTCTATATTCAGAGGTCAAAGAAAACGGGATCCTTTTCGGCTGCCCCGTTATTTCTCCATCTCTGCAGGATGTAGCTAAAAAACTGTATTTTCCCAGACAGCAGGGTGGGACTATTTTGCTGTTTCTGGAAACGCTGTTTTCGGTTGCTTTCATCGAAAATCAGAGTTTGACCTCAAAGAGTGTGGATGAGAAGGATTATATTCCACATCAAACGCGGTTGCTGAAAATTGTTTTGCTTGTTTTAAAATATCATCTGCCCGACAGTTATTTTCGTATACCTCAGGATGTTCCGCTTCAGGATTTACTGGACGAGAACGAATCATTGAACGGTGCGTTGCAAAAGTTGGAGCTTTTGCTTCTCGACACAGTTACCCTGCAGGGATATTCATCACTGGGCAACCGACAAAATAATTTTGCTTTTGCGAAACTTTATTTTTTCCTTCTCTGGGCTCGTGAAAATGCAGAAACTGATGTTTCTGCTCCTGAAAAGTATCTGGTACTGGACCGACAACTCCGTGAGGAAATGATCATCATGTTTGCCGCGCTGATTTGGGCGGATGATTTTGTTGCAGATACAGAACAGCAGGTAATTGAAAAATATATCGAACAGACTGGACTTAAAGAGTTAAAGGTAAAAGAACTCATCCGAATGATCCGTGAACCTGTAAAAATATCAGATCTTCATTACTCCTTCACTACTGTAATTATCAGCAACTATTTGGTGGAACAGTTGATTTTGCTTTCGTTGATCAATAATCAGGAAGCATGGCAGGAACGAGAACTGATTGAAAAAATCTCCCTGCATCTCGGGCTGTCTCATGAAAAACTAGAACAGTTATATTACTCGGTGGCAGATTTTTTTTACGTTCATAATGAACGACTTGAATTCTTGAAAAATAATGCCGCTTTTACTCAGTTTCAAGATTACATGAACGACAAAGTTTTGAAGTTGGTCAAAAAAAATATGGCCAATATTATGACTGAAGTCAAGGAAACCAAGAAACTTTCAGAGTTACTACTTAAGGCTACTACACAACCTTTGACAAGCCATGAAAAACAAAAAGTACAGGAACAGTTAATGGACATTGTACGCTCAATTCCGGCGCTAGCGATCTTTGCTCTGCCCGGAGGTGGTATACTTTTACCTGTGCTTATCAAAGTACTGCCATTTAACATTCTGCCGAGTTCATTTCAGGATGAACCCGTTCCCTCTTTATAAACTAGCACAATGACTAGCCGTTTTTGGTTTGCTGCTTACAATCTTTTTTTCCTGCCGCTGTTTTTTGGAATTGTAAATTTATTAGCATTTTTCAAAACGAATATCCGTGAGAGCCTCGAAAAAAGGAAAAATCAGTGGGAACGTCTGGGTGATGGAGTTTCAAAACGTGACTGGCAAAAGCCCTTAGTCTGGCTGCATGTAGCCAGCGCTGGGGAATTTTTACAGGCACAACCGGTAATCGAACGCTGTGTGGCGGGAGGAGCTGAATGTGTTCTAACCTTCAGTTCAATCAATGCTTACCGTTGGCTCGAAAGTCCACAGCAGGCAAAAATACCGGGATTACTCGCAACCGAATTTTTACCCACAGATACACTCTGGAACGCGCGGCGTTTACTTGGTTTGCTGCAGCCATCACGATTGGTATGGGTAAGTTACGATTTGTGGCCTAATTTAGTCTGGGAGGCGCGCCAGCAAAAAGTCCCTCAATTCTTAATTTCAGCAATTGTTCATGCTGATTCACTAAGAAACGGTAACATGGTTGGGCGTTCATTTTACCACTCAATTTACGAATGTTTGGAGCATATTTTAACAGTCTCTGAAGAAGATCGACAAAGGATTCTTTCTGCAATTCCGGAGCACCCAAAAGTTGAGGTGATGGGAGATACCCGCTGTGATAGTGTGTTGGAACGTAGGGATCATTTGAAAATCACCAAATTGCCTCAAATCGCAAAGAACGGTTTTGTGTTTGTTGCAGGTAGCACGTGGCCCCCGGATGAAGCTTGTATTTTTCCAGCACTGAAAGAAGCCTTGTCAGAGTTCCCGGAATTGTTCCTGATTCTGGCGCCACATGAGCCTACCGAAGAGTATTTGAAAAACGTGGAAAAGCATTTTGATGGAATTCCGTTCGTACGTTGGTCAAACATCTCTTCCGCTCCGGAAAGGGTTCGAATTCTGCTGATAGATACGGTAGGAATCCTCGCTGGACTTTATCGCTCTGCAAAGATGGTTTATGTTGGAGGAGCATTTACTACCGGTGTACATAATATTCTCGAACCGGTAGTAATGGGAGCCTCTGTTGCCTTTGGTCCAAAACACGATAATTCAACTGAAGCTCTTCAACTGCTTGAACAAAATTTGGTCAACACTGTGAATAATCCTGCTGAATTCCGGAAGCTTCTTTTTCATTTACTTGCCGATCAAGAGCGTTGTCTAGAATTGGGTCGAAAGTCCCAGGTATTTATTGAAAATCAAGCAGGAGCAGCCGAGTTGTGCGTACCTTTGCTGATGAAAGATTTGTATTAGATTGGCCTTGCTTCTTCTTTCTCTCTTGAGCTACTAATTGGGGAATCCCACATTTCCCTGTACAAAACCAAAGCGTTGACTTTGCCATCGTCTGCTGCTTTGAGGGATCGTGCTGTGGCTTTTATAGTAGAACTGGTCGTCATTACATCATCCTGCAACGATACATTTTTATCCCTTATATCCGCTATAGCAGGAAATGCATTCTCAAGATTTGTTTTTCTCTCGAATTGGGGAAGCCATGTTTGAGGAAGAGTGGCTCTTGTGCTTCTTAACCAGTCAGGTTGAATTTTCGGAGAGATTGAACAAATTCCTTCATTGTGCTTTTCGTAAGGCAAGGTAGGATTTTAGTTTTCCGCACTATTTCAGATCTATCACGTAGCTCAAGATGATATGTTGAGGTGAATTTTTTTAATATCCTGCGAAAATTCAAGACTCACAAGTTCTATAGTAAATTAACCATAAATCCATGCGCTAAAACCTCACTTTCATTTTTTAGGCAGTGTGGAAAATCAGTCCTGAAACGCAGAGTTTCACCGCTACAAACATCCTGTGTTTCGTCACCAACAATTACACTTAAATGACCTGTACAGAGAGTTACACTTTCCATACTTCCAGCACCATGCGCTTCAGAAGTCAGCTCCGCGCCCGGTTCAGCCTTAAACTCATACCACTGTACAGTAGAAACGGAGTTGAGTGTGCCGAGGATCCTCAAGCGGAAATGATTGTCTTCACTAATCACTTCCGGCGTTGCGTTCTGGCTTAATTTTTCAAAACACTTTGTTCCTTCGTTAACTGCAAGTAAATCCTCCAAAGGGCTTTCAAGAGCTCTGGTAATACGCCATATTGTGGCTAAAGTCGGGTTGCTTCGGTCACGTTCAATTTGGGAAAGGATTGATTTTGAAACTCCTGACTTGCCTGCTAACTGGTCCAGCGTAAGATTGTGCTGGAGTCTTAAACGTTGAATTTCCTGACCCACTTTTGGAGGTTCTTCCAGGATTTTATTAGTTTCTTGCATGAATTCTCTATTAAAATAAAATTTGATACCAGAGTCTAATCATGTTTTTTTACTTGCATGATTAGACTGAAATGATATATTCATTATATTGGATTATTGTTTTATATAATAAATTTTTCCATTATTTTAGTATAAACGAAAAATTAATCTATTAGCCAGACAAAAAAAGGAGACTTATGGGAGTCGTCATTGAGATCCCTTCAGCACTGAAACAATACGTTAATGATCAGGATGAAGTTGAAGTATCTGGAAGCTCAGTTGAGGAAGTTTTTGAGGCCCTAGTCTCGGAATACGCTGAAGTGAAAGTTAACCTGTTTGATGAAAACGGTAAAATTCGCAATTTTATCAATGTTTACCTGAACGACGATGACATCCGCTATGCGAACGGTTTGAAAAGTAAGGTTCAGGACGGAGACACCATCCAGATTGTACCGTCAGTAGCCGGCGGTTGCTCAACTGAAAAAAATATTTAAACGAGGAAAAATGAAATTGAACAATGAGGAAATCAATCGTTACAGCCGGCACCTGACTTTACCTGAAGTTGGTATGTCCGGCCAGTTGGATCTGAAAAAATCCAGTGTGTTGATGATTGGAGCTGGCGGGCTCGGTTCTCCGCTCGGAATGTATCTGGGAGCGGTCGGAGTAGGAAGAATTGGGCTGGTGGATTTCGACGTTGTGGATCATACCAATTTACACCGTCAAATAGCACACACAACTTCAGACGAAGGCCAACCAAAAGTAGAATCACTACGTGACACTATTTTAGCGGGGAATCCAAACATTGAAGTTGAAATTCATAACATCCGTTTGGAACGTGATAATGTGCAAGAACTTTTTGTTCAATATGACATAATCGCAGATGGCTCCGACAATTTTGAGACACGTTACCTGACAAACGATGCAGCTTACTTTTCAAAAAAACCTCTGGTTTCTGCTTCTATTTTCCGCTTTCAGGGACAAATCACTATCTTTTCTCCAGAGACTGGAGGTCCATGCTACCGCTGTCTTTATTCAGAACCTCCTCCCGTTGCCCTCGTTCCCAATTGAGCGGTTGCAGGGGTTCTGGGCGTGCTCCCGGGGGTTGTCGGTTTAATTCAGGCCACAGAGGTCATTAAGCTGATTCTGGATGAAGGCGCTCCTCTGATTGGACGCTTACTGCTCTATGACGCAATGAAAATGAACTTCAAGGAGGTACGGGTTCGTAAAGATCCTGAATGTGTACTCTGCGGAGATAATCCTAGCGTTACAGAGTTGATCGATTACAAAGCTTTTTGCGATATTCCTATTCCTGGAGCAGAAGTGCCGGAAAAAATTGATGAAGCAGCTTATGAACTTTCTCCGCAGGAATTTAAAGACGCAATGGATCAGGATCCCTCCGCGGTTTTGATTGATGTACGTGAAAATTATGAGTGGGAAATATGTAAAATAGATGGTGCACAACTACTGCCGCTGAGCAGTTTTGATCCTGCTACCAGTGGACTGGACCCAGAGGATTCGGTTTATCTTTATTGTTACAAAGGTAAACGCTCAATGCAGGCGCTAAAAGAACTAAAAAAGGCCGGTTTTAAAAATCTTAAAAATTTGAGTGGAGGAATAGATCTATGGGCTGAAGAAGTCGATTCAGATATGCCTCAGTACTAACTGGAGGCCAGGCAGACCAAGTTACTATGCCTCCCAACCAAAAAATGATAATTTTTTAAATTTAATGCGGATTCCAGAACAAATTTTAGCTGAATGCCATGCGCATGGCGTGGAGGCTTATCCGGAAGAATCCTGTGGTTTTATCGTGGGTAATATCGATGATGCTGAATCATTGGAAACCGTCCACCCAATGCGCAATATCATGAACGAGTTGCACGAAGAAGATCCGGAGCAGTATCCGCGTACAGGTCGCGACGGTTACATGATAGATCCCCGCGAACATATGAAATTGGAGCGCTCCCTAAAAAAAGAGGGAAAGCAGATAAAAGTAATCTACCACAGTCATCCAGATGTGGGCGCATATTTTTCTGCAAAGGATAAAGAGGATGCACTCTGGAACGGAAATGCTCGTTATCCTGGGATTACTTTTTTGGTCTGCGCTACGAATCAGGGAAAAGCCGGAGATGCGATTCTGGCAGATTTCAATACTACTGAAAGCGATTTCGACATTACCGAAATTCCGGAAATAACCCCAGTCGCATCTTCCGAATTGCTGGGAGGAACTTTCGGAGTCAGCGGACTTTTACCAACACTGGATTTTATACACGAATGGAAAAACGGAAAGACTGAACTAGAATACGGATATTTCCGTTTTGTTCCTCCTAAACAAGTTAGAACTTTTCAACAGCAATTAGCTGTCCGGCATCAAGCTCGGCATGGACTCGCTTATAGTTCAGGAAGATCCTCTCTCCTGGAATTACTTAGCTATTTACAAGACTCGAGTTTACTTACCAATCTGCATCTTGCCTCTAGCGGGACCTTCATTACGGATGCACTACCTTCCCTGGAAATCCTCCCACAGTCTTTTAATTTAAACGAACTTCCGGATGCAGAAAATTTTTCCGCAAATGAAGGAGATGTAATCTTGATTGTTTCAAAAAATTCGATTAAATTTTTCCGTAAAAACGGGGAATGGCTTGGGAAATTCAAACGACTTCGAGTTCCAGTTATAGTTTATGAAGAAACGGCTTCACGATTTTGGCAAGCTGATATTCAGTATGAATGGCCGATTGGATTATCATACTGGATCAGAGGTTTCACCCATACTAAAAGCCGGTATTTTGATTGCGGAATAGCAGGTGGTATAATTCTGAGCAACAATGATCGGCAAATGGCAGAATTATTAGAATTGCGTAAAAAGCGTGGTGCGGTACTTTCGGCACGTAATGCTGAGTTGTTTTGTGAAAAATCATCTGTGAATGTTGAAAATAGCAAAAGAACATCAGAATATTCCGAAGAAGTGGAAACTGAGCATGGATGTGTTCATGAAGAAGCAGTGTCAAAGCAACTTTGCGCTTGGGAGAATGCTGCTGCCGGACTACTTTTTCCTTCAGGAATGTCTGCCATTATGGTTTTGATGAATCTTTTGCTGAAAAAAGATAAGCCGCGCGTGATAGTGATTGGTTTAATTTACAGTGAAACCTATTCCTTACTGAGGGATTCTGGGCGCACCTCCAACTGTGATGCATTATTTTTAGGGCTGCAAGAGTTGGAGCGTCTATCGGAAGTTTTGACAGAGGATGTCGGTATGGTGATAACTGAAACTATAACGAACCCTCTGTGTGGAGTTCCTGATTTGGAATGCATTGGCAAATTGGCAAATGCGCATGGAGTCCCGTTTGTAGTTGACAATACCCTCGCTTCACCTGCCAACTGTCAACCTGTCTTTTGGGGTGCGGATTATGTGATTCACAGCACAACCAAATATCTGAGTGGTAGCAACGATCATGCTGGAGGAGCGATTTTAGTTAAATGTCCGGAAAAATTGAATGCCTTAAAGGAATTTCAACACAACTGGGGGTTGAAAATCTCACCCCTGGAAGCAAAAGTATTAAGGCAAAGGATGCATGATTTTAAAGAACGTATGCAGCGCTTCAACGAAAACAATGAGGCTGTTGCATATTTTTTGGAAGCTCACCCAGCGGTTGGCCGAGTTTATTTTGCCAGTTCGCAGTACGATGTTTCAGGTTCACCTACTACAAAGTTTCTTTCCGGAAACGGTGGTGTAGTTAGTTTTGTGCTGAAGAATGATACTGAAGATAATTTACAGAAATTTTATGACGGCGAATTTACTTCCATCCTTAAAGCTCCGACATTAGGCTCCAACCAGACTCTTGTCTGTCCGTATTCAATGCTGACACATTATCATGACAGCGACGAAGATCTACTGGAAATTGAACTTCCACGCTATTTGATCCGCATTGCGTCTGGCTCTGAAAAAGAAATTGCGCCAATAATAGCGGATTTGAATTCGGCCCTGGCACGGACTACTCTGAAAGATAATTAACTACGATAGGGCTGGAACAAAAAAGTTGGCATCGTCTTAAGCACTCGTAAATGCTTCGGATTTGAAAAGAATGAGGTCAACCTCGTTCCAGCATCGAATTTTTTGGTCATTACAATTTCATAGTCACGCTCTGATTTATTGAAGTACACTCCAACTTCGACCATCTGTAAATTCTCAATTTTTCCGACCAAATCCATCAAAGTTGAAAGATCAAGATCCAGATTTTCATGACTCTTTTCCTTTAGTTTAAACATTACAAAATGCTTAACCACTTTAGTTGTTAATTTTTAATAATTAAACGGTGGTATCTTTTTTTACCTGCTCTTAGTAGAATTTCACCATCCTGCAGATTAGATTTACCAAGATAATAAACTGGATTTTCAATCCTTTCTTCATTAATATAAATACCCCCTTGGGCTAATAGACGTCGCGCTTCTCCTTTTGATTTGCAAAGTCCTGTCTGTAGAAAAAGCTCTAAAATATCAAGCCCATTGACAAACCCTTCTTCTGCTATTGTAGTGCTTGGCACATTCGATTTGTCACTTTTTGCAGTTCTAGAAAAAAGAGAATGTGCAGCTTCTTGAGCTTGGAGCGCGATTTCCTTACCGTGTATGATTGCTGTTGTTTCAAAAGCCAGCCGCTGTTTTGCTTCGCGTATATCTGCACCTTGAAGTTGGCCTAGTCGCCGAACTTCATTCATGGGTAGAAAAGTAAACAGGGCAAGAAATTTCTCAACGTCTAGATCTTCTGTGTTGACCCAATACTGATAGTACTCATAAGCGGAAGTACGTTTTGGATCAAGCCATAGTGCGCCTTTTTCCGTTTTTCCCATCTTCTTCCCAGATGATGTTGTAAGCAGTGGATAGGTCCAGCCGAATGCATCTTTGCGTTCCACACGCCGAATCAAATCTGTTCCGGAAATAATATTTGCCCACTGATCGTCACCTCCCATCTGCAAGTTACAGTTATAACGTCGGTTCAATTCGAGAAAATCAAAAGCCTGTAGAAGCTGATAGTTGAATTCCAGAAAACTTAAACCTGTCTCAAGTCTAATTTTGTAAGTTTCAAAAGAGAGCATTCTGTTGACAGAAAAATGACGACCTATATCACGTAGAAAATCGATATAATTTAAATTTCTTAACCACTCAGTATTATTTATGAGAATTGCGTCTCCGCTAAAATCTAGGAAACGTTCCATTTGCGGAAGCATACCTTCAATATTAGATTGCAGTTGAACTTCAGTCAACATCTTACGCATTTCGGTTTTTCCGCTTGGATCACCAATCATGGCCGTACCACCACCCATCAAGGCTATTATGCGATGACCTCTTTGCTGCATGTGTGCCAGTCCCATCAAAGGAATAAGATGTCCTATGTGCAGCGAATCAGCGGTTGGATCGAAACCGATGTAGCAACAAATTCGATCCTCTTTTAGTCTTTTTGCTAACTCTTCCGGATGTGTGCTTTGTTGAAAAAACCCGCGTTCTTTTAAATCTTCTAGCATAAAAATCAGTTGTAAAATTTGTGTCGTCCTGAAAATGCTTCTATCAACGTTACGTCGTCCACATATTCTAGATCTGCTCCTGCAGGGATTCCACAAGCTAGTCGTGTGATTGTAGAAATTTTCCCGTAAAATTCCTGCTTTAAAAATAAGGCAGTCGCTTCACCTTTGACGGTTGGATTAGTCGCAATTATCAATTCCTTTATTTCACTTTCTTTCGCTCTTTTTCTTAAATTAACAATATTCAATTGTTCTGGGCCTATTCCATCCATTGGAGAAATTGCGCCCATTAAAACGTGATAAACACCTTTGAAAACACCACTTTTTTCAATAGGAAAAATGTTATTTGGTTGTTCCACGACACAAACCTGCGCATGTTCTCGTCCGGAGTGACTACAAATCGCGCAGGGGTCAATGTCGGTAAAACCTGAACATACAGAACAGTAGCGGATTTGGGCTTTTACCTCTATGAGTGCATCTGCCAAATTTTGTGTTTCTTGCTGGGAATATCGGAGAATATTAAAAGCAAGACGTTGTGCCGTTTTACGTCCAACTCCGGGAAAACGAGAAAATTCGTAAACTAGCCGTTCCAGGGCAACAGGGATTTGCATGAGCTTTCAGGATTCTACGTCAGGAAAGTGTAGATTGGGTTGGCGTGCTTCTGTAAGAATCAAACCTAGAGGATCAAGTGTTTTGAGCTCCATATCGAGTACCTTTTCATCCCACTCGTCAGGATAAGGATTTACGGGACCGTTAACTATGTTTTCTAACCGCTTACGGTATTCCACTTCTGCGGCTTGTAAATTTTCCAACATACCAAAACCTTTTTTTGCCAGAGGCTTTAACAATGTTGGGATTTTTGATTGTTTAAAAAGTTCTTCTAGGATTTTCGTATTACGTAGGGAAATTGTATATTCTGTGCGAACATCTATCTCCACTTCCTCTTCTTCCACCAAAGTTCCACATTTTTTATGTACTCTTCCATTCGGCATTTCTATTTCGGAATATTCCAGTGAATGGCATTTTGGACAAAAAAGCCAGGTTATCCAACCACTAATTGGTGCATTACGGGCATCATCTTCTTTCTTTGCTCGTCTATCCGCAAGGTTTATAACTTTGGCTGGAGGATTGCTCATTTTCGTAAATGGAAGGTATAGAAAATTTAAAGCATGAAATTGAGAGAATAAAATTTGTATAAACATGCAATTCTAAATTCTCACCTATTTTATAAATTAAGTCAAAATATTTTAAAACTATGCGAAAGCTTATAATCGCCAATTAATGAAAGTTTTCATGCGATCATTTGAATGTGAAGAGCAAAGTTTAAAATCAAGAATATGATGATTATTTTCTTCAAAGTTACAAAACCTATACTGACCTTAACTTTATCGTGAGAAAATTTTACTGGCGAACTGATAAATGAATTTTGGTAAGTTTAGGACAGGACCTCATCAATTCTATGATTTATAGAAAGAGAAATATTTAAACTTCAATACTCGAGCACATAAGAGTCAACTCTGAATGTCCATTCAAAGAAAAACTTTTTCCTTGACAGAGGATGAATGATGATATACTTTTGTCGTATATAAATCCTTTTTATAAGGGGGTTGCATGATTTGACAAGATAACAGATTGTTACCCGCATTTTCAGTTGAAAAATTTTATAGGTGTTGGCAAAAAGAGGATCTGTCTTCACAAACTACTAATTACCATTGCTACAGGAGCAAAAAATGAAAAAAAATCTTTTCGTTTTATTAATTATAAGTGTCTGCCTTTTTATTACTTCATGCGCATCAACTTTTTCAAAAATAACTGACTCTAAAACTACTGATTTAATAATTGAAAATTCAACCGCAACAGGTTCTACACTTGATAAATCTACAATTGAAGATTCGCACATAGCAAATTCAACGATATTGAATTCTAAGATTTTAGATGAGTCTAAAGTTACGGATAATTCTGTAATCAGGAATTCAACCATTGAAAATTCGATCATCAAAAACTCAACTATCATCGATCGAACGATTATTAATCAAACTATAACAAATTCAAAAATAGAAGGACCACCTGCAGAAGGAGAAGAAAATTAATTATTTTTTTATTCCAATAATTTTGATCTAACTTTCATCTAAGATTATACCCACAAAAAACTGATCCAGAAGTGAAGGGTGACGTTTAGCATGTGGGAGGCTAGCCTTCAGTTAATTTCCCATGAGATACACGAGCATAAGTGAAAACTTTGTAGACAGATTCCTTTAGAAAATATAAGTTTATATGCTAATACAGTGCAGTCAAAATAATGTTAACTGATTTTTTTCTGTAAATATGTAAACTCTTAAATGTATGAATAGGAACTGTTCGACGTGGGAGAAAAAATAACCTCACCGTTCAAAATCACAGCTTTTGAAAAATAGAATGCTATTTATTGTCAATTGATTCCAACAAAACTCAACTAGTGTCACAACTTATTTTTTTGGAATAGAGATCCCAAATTAACTTTAAAAGCTTCACCAAATTATACTATCCTAAAATTACCATCTCTTAAAATCCAACTTTTTTGGAAAATAAACTCAATAAATTAATTCCATCGATATTAATCAGTTGAAAATAAATCAAGTTACTTGATTTATTTGATTGCACTAATAAAGTGTCCTAAGAATTATGATGTGAGAATTTTCTCAAATTCATATTAGTTAAAAACTAATTAATTAAAGTCCCCAATTCTTGCATATCGAAAGACAGTCTCTAACAGGATATCAAAAATCAAACAATAATTATTTTTTTGTTTTAGGAGTAAGATGAAGTTATTTCATTCCATTTTCCTTATGGCGTGCTTAAGTCTAGCCATCAGCTCCTGTGGTAATGAATATAACTTGTCAAGTAATAATAAAAATACTAGGACTTATGTTGATTATACAACTAAAGGAAAAGCACTAATTGATTGTTACTCAGTTATTAATTCGAAAAATGATAATTCGACAATTGATAACTCAACGGTTTCTGACTCTTTTTTTTCAGATTCATTAATTGTAAATTGTTCAGTTATTGACAATTCAACGGTTTCAAATAATTCAACAATTGACAATTCAACGGTTTCAAATAATTCAACAATTGACAACTCCACGATTTCAGATAATTCGACAATCTATAATTCCACTATTTCAGATAATTCTTTTGTTTCAAATTCAATAATCATAAATTCAAAAATATCTAACTCAATAATTAAATCTGAGACATTAATTAATGTCACTATTTATAATTCGTCAATTAATAATTCCAAATAAATCGAATTTTTAAATTCTAAACCCACTTTACTTCTTCCGTCTTCCGCTTTGAATGACCCCCTATTAATTCTTCATAATTCAGACAGCCTAAAGTACATCCAACTAATTTTCCACCGAGCCAGACAATTAAGAAAACATTATGCACGATTTGAAATTAACCCAATCTGAAAGTGGGACTAAATCAAACTAAATGGTTCGGTGTGGGGATATCTTTGAGAAGTACGATTTTGGAAAGGGAATTGGGTTGCATTTTTGGATTTCTAAGAAACCGAAAAATAGATTAAATAAATAACCTCTACTCTAATTCTTTAAATTTCAGTTCATTTTTATATCCACCTTATTACGTGAAAATTTTTTTTATATTTTCTTCTTCTTCTAAAAAATTTATCATGCTTCTAATAATCTTACTGATTTCTTCTTCTTCTGAGTCGTAAGCATCAAAGTCGTACTTTTGAAAAATGTCCTTGATTTTTGAAACTGTTTCATCTTCCAATTCGACCTCTAAAGATTGGTCAGTTGAGTAACAGTCTCCTACACATCGGTATTCACCAAAAACATCATCATTCTGATTCAATTCAGAAATTCCGCGAATTAATTTGTGTATTGTTTTTTCATTATTTTGAAGAGAAAAATCATTTGTGATTTTATTGAGCCATTCTTTTTGCGGATCCTTTAACGTTATTTTTACTCTCATATATTTTTTTATCAGATTATTGAATTTGTTGTATATTTAATTTGAGAACTAGATAATTGATAATTAAATTTTAATATAAATTGTCTAACAGTATCAACGAAAAAATGAAAAATTAAATGAATGGGGTTACGCAATAAATCTAGAAAATAATTTTGAAACACACGAAGTAAATTTAAAACACGCATTGCACTAATAATAGTATTCAGTTTGATAATAATAAGGATCTTATAAACTGAAATATGAACATGTAACTGAGAAGGGCAAATGAATATTACGGGAGAAATTGTACAACTTCCAAACGATATGCAGAAATAGTATGATGAATTTGGTGAAGTCACTTTTGAAACCAAACAAAGATTGAACGAAATTCTTAAAGACAAAAAAATATAGATTAATTTAGATAATATTACCAAAATTCAGAAGGGAGTTAGAAATAAAAATGAATTCTAACTTCGAATTTTCACAATGTGCATTCCCCCTGCCACTTCTTTCTCCTATTGGGATCTCTAATACAGACAAGACTCAATCATGTGTGATGATTTAAATTCAGTAATTTATATATTCTGAGAAACAGTTTTATTCATCTAATTCCCAAATATTATAAAGAGCTTCATCAGAGCCAAAACTATAGATCAATCCAATTCGAGTTTCAAAATCCCCCTTCTGTCTTGAACAATCTGATTTTGTATTTATTGGAGATCTACATTCATTTAACATTTCTATTTTCATATTCTAATTCTCTTGAAATTTAGTAGGAGTAGTTTTAACCTTTTTTTCCTTTGAATTAGAATCAACAGAATGTTTATACATTTCAAAGGGGTTTGGTGACCAATATTCATTCGGGTTTAACTTCTTCTTCTTATGATGTTTGCACTGAGGAACTTCTTTTATAAGTTTTTCCATTTTTAATTCACACACTATCTGTTTTCAGCCCTTTTATTAATAAGTCAATTCTTTAAAGTCAGACACCTTTATATGGTATTAGTCTCTTAGCATATTTGAACGCATCAAAACTTGGAAAGAAACTTTCTAAATTTTGGCTACCATTTTTCTTTACTATAATTTGATAAACATCACCTTCTATTTTTCCATCACTCCAACTTGTTTTATCAATTAATTCCATTCCATTTCTTTCATAAAATTTCTTCGCGCGATCATTATCACTTCTCACATTGAGATAGATAACTCCAGATGCATGAGGTAGTAAACTAATGTAATTGAAAAACTGTTTAAGTATCCTAGATGCACTCCCATCATGAACATCCGAAAATATCTGGTTTAGATGACAATCTGATTTTTGAGACTTTGTTATTTTACCAATCTTTATTTGACTTTGATGGATTTGGAAAATGATGACGACTCCATTCGAAAAAATACATTCGTTTTGTTCAATTCTTGAATTAATATAACCCATTCGGATATGTGGGAATAGTTTTGCGTATTTTTGAAATAACTGGGTAATTTCAAGGAAATCGTCCTTAACTGCAAACTTCATATACAGACTTAAATTTGTAAATTACTGGTCATTTGATTATGGATTATCTTTTCATAATATTTCGTGGTTCACGAACCCCATGACATACTTAAGTTCTACCCCACTGATTCTTCAGATCAGACACTCCCCTAGTTAATTCTTATATCATTACAATGAAACCACGTTTATAGCTCTTTCTTATTTAGGTATCCACCTCTCCATAGATATATCATCATTATCACGACAAAAGTTAATGTAATTAAAAAACCTCCAAATAATTTATAACTAACCCAAATATCAATGGTGAAATTGTAAGCAATTATTATATTTAAAAGACCTGAAATGAAAAATCCTAAAGACCAACCACGAGATAATCTTCTCCATACATTATCTGGTAGTAAAATGGTCTTACCCATAATCATTTTTAGTAAATTTTTTCCACTAATAAAATCAACATAGAGAAGTATGACAGAGAAAATCCAATTAATTACAGTTGGTCTCCAAAATAAAAATTCCTCATTTCTAAAAAATAATGTCGAACCTCCAAACAGTAGTGATATACCAAAAATCATCTTAGTCTTTTTTGAAACTTTTTTTTCCAGGAGATACTCTAAGCATACTTGGGCAAAAAGACCTATGAGTAATATTAAAGTCGCAAAAAATATATCACGAGAATAAAAATAGGTTATGGTGAAAATTATTATTGGTAAGTATTCAATAATTTGTTTCATTATTTATGAAGATTCTATTGTAAAATAAAGGAGTTCCAATAATTAAAGACATCGGAATAGGGACTTCTTGGACTTCTAATTCTTTGACTTGTAGTGCCTGCTCTGATAACAATTCATTTAATTTCAGTCTCAACGATGTCACCTACAAAGAATAACCATCGCCAATCTAAGCTATACCTGCTGGGAAAATTTTATCAGCTGGGCCATTTTTTTTGCTGCTTTACCACTGTCCACGGTTTTTGTCGCCAATTTCACGCCTTCCTTTAAATCATCAGCTATTCCAGCTACAACGAGAGCACCTGCAGCATTTAACAAAGCGATATCACGTGCAGTACCTTGCTCTTGACAGGAAAAAATACGTTCAATAATCTTTGCACTTTCTTCAGGATTGTCGATCCTGATCTCATCAAGGTTTCCGGTTTTGAATCCCAGTTCCTCGGGATTTACGTCGTATTCACGGATTCTTCCGTCTCGTAGCTCAGCCACATGAGTAGGGGCGGTGACGGTCAATTCACAAAGACCGTCATGTCCATGCACTACCAGGACACGTGAGCTGTCAAGTCGTTGTAGAACTTGTGCAATTTTCAAAGTCAATTCTTTGTTGGGCACGCCGATGAGTTGGCTTTTTGCCCCGGCCGGATTTGTGAGTGGACCGAGTAAATTGAAAATAGTGGGTACTGCCAAATCTTTACGAATAGGCCCGGCAAAGCGCATCGCAGGGTGATGATTGATCGCATAACAAAAACAAATATCCAATTCTCTCAGGCAGCCTTCAACCTCATTTAAGTTCAAGGTTATATTTACACCTAAAGCCTCAAGAGCTTCAGCGCTGCCGCTTTTACGTGTGTTGCTGCGGTTTCCGTGTTTTGCAACCACTGCGCCTGCAGCTGCAGCGATAATGGCTGCACAGGTGGATATATTAAAAGTACTGATACCATTTCCACCTGTGCTGCAGGTGTCAATCGCGTTTTCCGGTGCCCCAATACTGGACGCACGCTCACGCATGGCCAAGGCTGCTCCAGCCATTTCATCAACAGTCACTCCTTTTGCCTGCAGGAGAGCTAACAATGCTGCTGCCTGAACTGAAATGGCTTCTTCACTCATAATCCAAAGAATCATTTGACGTGCTTCTTCAAAACTCAGTTCCTGAGATGCAAGCAATTTTAGCAGTAAATCTTTCATTTGTTTTATGTTTTTAAATTTTGGAGCACTTCTGTAGCCCAATTAAGGGCTTCAATCGCAAATAGCAGCTGGTGCTCTTTACGAGTTAGAAATGGATTAAACTCCAGACACTTATACCGGACTTTTCTAGATAATGCTAGCGCAAGATGACATTGCCCATTTTTCCTGCTTCTTCTTTCAGTAGTCGGTGGACCGGCCATTCCTGTTTCCGCGAGAGCCCAATCAGTCCCGGATACTTTGAGCATTGCTTCTGCAAGATATCGGGCCTGTTTCTGAGACACATTTGATTCAGTAGCTATATATCCACCTAAAAATTGTTTTTGTGATTCAGAACTGTAAAGAATCCGACCTTCCAAAAAATGTTTTGAGGCTCCAGAAAGGCTGGTGAAAGCCTCAGCAATTTTTCCTCCGGTACTGGTTTCTAAGACAGAAAATCGGTGTGGTTTTTTTTGTAACTCGCATTGAATGAGAAACTTTTGTAGTTTTTTAGAGGATTCTTCAAGTTGTTCCACCAATTCATGTAAGCGCTGCTGGAGTTCCGTCAAGTTTGAAGATTGTGTTTCAAAACTAATTTTTTGTTTTTCGTACAGACCGTAATGCTCTACCTTTTGCGCCGATGTTGATGGTAGGAAAGCATTAAGATCATGTTCGGCTTGGGCAGCCCTACGGATAAGTGTTGATGAAATTAAAAAAAATCTTTGTAGATTTTGCGGAATGAACTCTGTCTTTATCAAGGTGACACTTAAAGTTATTCCACGTTTTTGCCTTAATTGTTTTAAAATATTTTCAATTATAATCTCATTTCGTTGCGCAAGTAGCAGGTGACAACCTATTGATATTTCTGTAAGGTCCTCATTTGTGAATATTTTCGGGTCGAGCATACGTTCAAGGAGATCTGCACCAAAGATCATGCTCACTTTTTCTTCCATAGAGAAAGTTTGGATATGCTCTGCCAGACGCATTGGGCGATTGTAGGACAATTCTCTGCGCGAAACTGCAGAATTGTTATTTGCTAATTTAAGCTCAAATCCCGATTCTTTGGCAAATTGCGCTGCTATCGATTTTTTAGGGTTAGACCAGTCATTTAACGCGCTCTTCAATATTTCCAAACGTAGAGCTGCTGTTGTTATTTTTCTGTTTTTGAGGGGATCTGGATGAATGCCGTTGGAAATAATAAAAATGACCAGCTGAATTTCTGGTAATTGCTGGAGAACGGATTCCGCTAATAACAAATGATGATGTCCTACAGGATCTCCTGTCAAAGGAAAATATACCCTGGATAGTTTAGCCTCTGTGATTGAGCTACTCATGAATTAACTCTCCACTCTAAAGTAGAAATCATAGGTGCTCACTTTTTTAAAATGCTGAATCCTAGCAAATCAACAAACAAATTCATTACTGTTCTGCAATATCATTTTGGAAAAACTGTAGGTTGAGCATCTTGATTGTTGAATTAACAGCGGCAATTACTTGATCAGAATCAATTCCGATGGTCTGCAGTCGTTTACCGTTAATTTGCCAGGTGATTATTGCTTCTGTAAGAGCATTGCTTTTCCCTCCTCGTGGAATACGGATTTGATAATCAACTAATTCCGGAGCCTTGAGTTTCAAATTTTTTAATATTTTTTTGACTGCACTCATGAATGCGTCATAGCCACCGTTTCCGCTTCCTGTTTCAAGGAATTCTTTCGAATCAATTTTAAGATGAATTGTGGCGGTTGCTCTTAAGTTGAGACCGCTTGAAATTGAACAGTTCAGTAGTTCAATTCGCTGACTATCGCTGGTTTCAAGTACATCTGCAATGATGATCGGTAAGTCAGCAGCAGTCATTGATTTTTTTGTATCACCTAGTTCAACAACACGACTAAGAACTTTATTTAAATTTTCCTCAACCAACTGTATCCCCAGCATTTCTAGGTTTTTTGCAAGTGATGCTTTACCGCTCATTTTTCCTAAGGCATAACTTCTTTTGCGTCCAAAACGCTCTGGTACAATTGGGTTATGGTACAATTTTGCTTTTTTGTCACCATCAGCATGGATCCCACTGGTTTGAGTAAAAACGTTTTCGCCAACAATAGGCGTATTATCAGCCAGTCTCTTTCCAGAAAAACTTTCTATCATTTCACTCACAGGTGAAATATGGGATTCGTCAATTGAAAGGTTCATTCCCATTTTATCGCGCAGAACGACCGCTATTTCAGCTAGAGAAGCATTCCCAGCACGTTCGCCAAGGCAGTTCATCGTACAGTGAATGTTTCTTACTCCTGCTTTGACTGCATAGAGCACATTGGCGACACCCAAGCCGTAATCATTGTGTGGATGAAAATCAAAAGTTGCCCATGGAAAACGTTCGAGCATTTCAGTGAGGCTTGAAAATACCTCATCCGGCGACAAAACCCCGAGGGTGTCAGGAAGCATAAAATGATTTATGCCGTGATCTTTGAGAGCAGTCATCATTTCAAAAACATATTCCGGGCTGTTATGATAGCCGTTCGACCAGTCTTCAAGATAAAGATTGACATTTAGCTGATTTGCATGCGCATGTTTTAGTGTCTTACGGATGTCTACCACATGTTCTTTCAGAGTCTTACGAAGTTGGTTCTTGCAGTGGTTTTCACTCCCCTTAGTCAATAAATTCATTACAGTACAGCCAGACTCTTTAATCCAGTCTACACTACGTTTATTATCAATGAATCCCAAAACTTCGATACAATCTAAGAATCCATTTTCTTCAGCCCATGCAGTAATATTTTGAACTGAGCCTAACTCACCTGATGATATCCTTGCTGAAGTTACTTCAATTCGATCAACACGAAGTTTTTTAAGCAAAGTTTTTGCAATATTTGACTTTTCAGGAGGCGTGAATGAGACACCTTGTGTCTGCTCGCCGTCCCTCAAAGTGGTGTCCATCAATTTGATGTCATTTTTAGAAGAGGACATTAGATGTATTTTTTTGAAAAGTGGTGCGTTAAACTTTGGCTTTTATTTTCTAGAAAATTTATGTAGAACGAAAACTCCGGCTAGGACAAAAGTAAATCCTAGGTGTATTTCACTCATAAGTTCAAGAACATCCGTTCCGTAAAGCAGTATAGGAATTCCAGTAAAAATCAATCCCAAACCGGTGAAAAACTGGATAAGTCCGGAGGCGGTTACCAGCGTAGGTTTTTTAAGACGCTTAGCATGACCCCGTATATGATCCCAGGAATACATGGGAAAAATAACCAAAAATAAAAAACCTACCCAGATATGTAGTATTGATGTCGCTGCAGACTTCACCCCCCACGGGAACAATTTTGGATAAGCCAACACTATGCCGGAAAGAATCAAAAAAACACAGCTTAAAACAATAAGTTTTCGCAAGACTTCCGGAAGAAAATATGAGTAGATTGGCAATACCTGGAACGTAACTATTTGTGCATCAGAATAGCTTAAATTAGTAATAAACGCAACTTATGCTCCAGAAAATACAAGTTATAGCAGCTCTAGTTTCTCTAAATCTTCACGAAGTGCGGCAGCATTTTGGAAATGAATTCCGTGGATGCCTGAATCCTCGGCAGCTTCAACATTTGCAAGTTTGTCATCTATGAAGAATGTGTTGTTTGGTGATAAATTATAAGTCTCTATGAGTAGTTTATAGATTTCCGGATCAGGTTTGATTTTTCCGATTTCTCCAGAAATTATTTTTCCATCAAACCATTGCAAAAAATCGTAGAGAGCTTCTGCCTTGGGGTAAGTTTCTGCAGACCAGTTACTGAGAATGAAAAGCGGTACTTGGTTTTTTTTAAGTTCTGCTAAAATTTTAACTGTTTCATCCAGAGGGCCACCCAGCATTTCTTCCCATCTATCATACCAATTGTGGATTTGTGTTCTAAATTGAGGATGTAAGCTTGTGAGCTCAAAAACACCTTTCGAAAAAGGTTGACCTGCGTCGTGTTTTGCGTTCCACTCATCATCACAGATATTTTCCAAAAACCATTCAACCTCTTTTTCGGTAGGGAATAATTTACGGTAGAGATAGCGGGGGTTCCAATCAATTAAGACATTTCCGAGGTCAAAAACTACAGATTTGATCAAAGACATAGGTTTAATCTATTGGTCTAACGTTTTGCTACTAGACCGCTAACACGGCCGAAATTTGCGTAAACTGAATTTGAAATGGCACTGGCAATTCGTTGGCGTGTGCTTGATTTCAGCAAAGCCCGTCTATCATGTTTATTATTAAGATTTGCAATTTCTACTAGAACAGAGGTCGGTACCTTGCTATAACGAAGAATAGCCGGCAGAGTTTTTTTACCATTACGGTAAAGATAACCCCTTACAGCTGATGAAACACGGTGAGTACTCAGATTTTTTTTACGGAACTGATTTATAATAATTTTTCCAAATGATTTGCTCAGTTTTTCAGAATGTAAATTGTCCTTTGTGTGAAAAGTTAATTTTGAATTATATTCCTTAATTCTACGGTATATTTTACTTTTCAAACGAAAACTTCCGCGCCGCAGGCGACGATCAGGGTAATAGACCATTACACCCCGCAATGATGAGTGAAGTGAGTCACCGTGAAGACTGATAAATAAAATATTTTCTGGAGGAACTTTTTGTTTCCTTAACTTATGAAATATATGATTGACTAGATAAACACGCATATTTGCGCCGATTCGTGCATTATGTGAAGAATAGCGTGGAGTAACTAAAAGCTGCTCATCTTTGTCATGTCTACGAGATAAAAAACGTACTGGTTTTTTTTGGTTAGGATCAGTAAGTGTAGGATGTACGATCACCCCTTTATTTTTTAGTAGTTTAGACATACGCTTGCTTACATCATAAACGACCTCATCTTCGTAGATCAGGTCTTTATTTTTTTTAGATCCCGCGGATGCTCCAGGGTCACCTCCGCCGTGACCTGAATCAAGAATGACATGAATTTTATGGACATTGGTTTTTGTTTTTTTTGAAACTACCCTCTTTTTGTTTTTTTTAACTACCTTTCTGACAACAATAGATTTTCCTTTTTTCCTTTTTTCTTTTTTTGTTTTAATCTTTTTGCTAGAAGGAGTAGATTTTTTTAAGGAAATTTTTTCATTTCCTTGATTATTCAGGTATTCTTCACTTAACCATTCAAGTGGTATTTTTATTTTTTGCCTATTCTGAATGAGTTTTGCGTCAGGTATATTATTTAATTTTAATATTTTTTTCGCTACCTGATTTACCTCATCGTTTAACACTCTTCCGGTAAAACGAATAACAACAGAAGAATAAAGTGTCTCACCTGGTTTCATCTGATAATGAGCGAAAAACTTTCCTGAAGCTTCCTGTTTGAGTTTCAGAGGTGATTTAACAAAAATCCGACGTAGCGCAAGTTCTGGACTGACCCACTTCCACGGGATTTTGATAATGTCACCTTTTTTGAGGATATTCCCATTTTTACGCATTTTATTGTAACGTACCAAATGAGCGGCCTTAATCCCTTTTTTGGTGAAGAGGCCCGCAATAAGGGTGGTTGTTTCCCAGTCATAAAATACACGATGCTTCCAATAGTCTTCCTTGGCTTTGTCTTTGAAAAATACAGCTTTAAGTGCAGAACTTCGGATAACATTGTTAATGACTTTGAAGGGAAATGTTATGAAACGATTTTTGTACAGGCGACGAGATTTACTATATTTGCGGATAGTTTTAAGACTTCTGTATTTTGGCTCCAGTACTCTCCTCGCTAGACTGTAACCACCTTCACCGACTTGAGGTTTCAGTTTTACAACTAGACGCTTGCCATTCCAGCCCACCTTCATTTCAGATTTTCCGGTACTTTGATACTCTAAACGGAAATTCTTCCAGTTTGAGTTTTTAGGCGACTTTGCAAATGCCTTTTCTGTCAGTCCATACAAAGAATAAAGTATGAGTGCGAAGATAAAAAATTTTAATTTCATTATTTTAGCGTTGACTAATGATACTTATTTGGAAGAGTTTCTCTTTTTGAGGAAAGACGTTTCCTGGTGATATTAGACTTTTTTGCTCAGATTTTTTTGGCACTCCATTCCAATCTTTAGAGTTTCTGTAAATTCCAGGTACTTGATGCAAATATTCTGGGCGGATCCATTCTAGTGGGATTTTAATTAATTGACCTATTGAAAGATAGTGCGCGTTCTCAAGTTTGTTTAAAACCAATAAATCACTGGCATTTTGACTACGGACGTAATGCTTGTTTTCACCAATGAAACGACTTACTACTGAAGAATAAAGTGTTTCTCCGGGTTGAATCCGGTAAAAGGCATAGCGTAGTCCGTATTCATCTTTTTTAATGAAAAGTGGTTTTCGAACGGCTAAAGGCTGTAGCTCCAAATCGGCACGTAAAATACTCCAAGGAATTGTAAATGTTTCACCTTGTTTGTATTCTTTTTTAGGTAAAAAGTTTTTTGTGGATTTGGTAAATGATTTCGTGATTAACTCTGGAGTTTCCCATTCGTATGTTGTTTGATGATGCCATCCTCCAAACTCAACACGATCATTCGGAAACAATGCTCGCAGGGCTTCCCCTTGGATAGCCCCTATCAGATATTCAAAAGGGATAGTTAAATAACGTTTGTGATTGAGCGGTTGTGAGTTCGTAAATTCACGTATAAGTTGAAACTGATGGGAACCGTCTCTCAAAATTCGGAGAGCTAGCTGATATTCACCTTCAAATTTTCTTGGACGCAGTTGAACAAATATTGAGCCTACAACCTTAGTTCCTTTTGTGCGCAATATTTTCGTATCATATTTGTTTGAATCGTTATACCAACCTACCCGCATCGTATCACGCTGAGCAAATAGAAATGATGCAAGTGGGAGTGCTTTAGTTTTAAATTTTTTTGAGACTGAAGAGAATGGCGCTGCAGTAGCCGTACTATTTAATAAAAAAAAAGCCGCAATTACAGCTGTTAGGTGAGATTTTAATAACATGACTTATATGTATCTTACGGGTTTTTCTTCTTGTTTGAGGTTTTTTCCTAGGATAACTTCTTACCTTGAAAAAATTGTTGAAAAAAGATTGTTATTTCATATAAACACAACAAAAACTGTGCCAGCATAGTTGGCAGGAGAAAAAAGAAGAGAATGAGGAAAAGTTGGAAGAAATGATTAATGCTTCGAAGGGGCAAAAGAATTGGTCTTTTCAGACGGAAAAGACTTGTGCAGGACTGATACTCAGTGGTTTGTTAAAAGGTTTAAGTATTTAAATATTCCATCCATCCTGTATCAAAATTACCTCTAAAACCATCGACAAAAGACGATCTAAGGTGAAAAGACCTCTTTCACTAAAAATTCTATTAAATTTGTATTAGGATATTCTAATCAGGATGGTTACTGTACTGCCACACAACAGAAAGCTAGTCACTCAAAAATCACTTAGGTTGTGGTCTGGTGCTAAAATCAGCATTACCAAATTGTAAGATCCTAAGCGTATAAGGAACTGTAAGTGGAAAAAAGTTGGTGGCCCATGCGTTCCACTCATAATTCTCATTTCTTTTTAAATCGTGCTAAGTTAAATCAATAACAGCTAAATGTAAAAGGATGACCTCAAAGATTATAGTGTTGGTCCACTAGGATTTGTATCATAGTTCTTGTTTTCCCAGCAGTCCCATGAATCGTCTACCATAGTCCCCATACCCAGTCGTGATTCAGGTTCCATATTTGCTCGGAAAACTTCATTTTGTGAAACTGTGGTATGCTGTGAGATCCGCTCAATTTCGCCTCCTTTTTTGAGAAATTCCTGTGTGGCTAGTGCAATCTCTTCGCTTGAAGGTTTGCTTTTTGCTAAAGATTTTTCAACTTTAGTTTTACCTTTTTTTTCAGTTTCTAAACTCTTAGCCCGTCGATTAAATTTGTTGTCCATCTTAATTATTTCAGAAAAATTACGTTCAAATTCAAAATTATTTTTTCCCTGGCGTTCGAATAAAAAAAACATCGCATATATTATGGCGGCAATGCTATCATTAACCTATGTGTTTGTAAAGTTTTAAAAGCTGAAAAAATGAAAATATTGAGCGCTAAAAAAGGCAGGAAATTTGAGAACCGAAGTAAATATATTATTTTGCTAAAAGCTACTTATTTTTTTTAATTTTTTCAAGGAATTCGATCCACTCTATGGTCAACAAGTTTTTTTTCTGTGTATTACAGGATTTACAACAAGGCACGAGGTTTGATTTTATGCTTCGACCTCCTCGTGCTAAAGGTACCAGATGGTCCATTGTCAGTTGAAGCGCAGGAGTTGAGGTTTCGCAGTAATAACATATATTGCTAGCTCTCCGGTTTTTCCACCATTGTGATTTCCGGATTTCTCTTGCTATTTGTCTTTCCTGTCGGATGACTTTAGCGTCTTGTTTAGTCTGCCAATTATATTTTTTCATCAAAATTTCCTTTCAGTCCATGTCGGGGAACCCTCTTCAAAATCTCTGGGAGTACGAGTCAAACGCCGTCGTCCGGTTCCATCAACAAACATGATATATAATTTGTCCCTGCCTGTTGGAGAAGAAACAAAAGCTATTTGACGTCCGTCCGGAGACCAGGTAGGTTGTTCCGAATTGTAACGCCCCCGAGTTAATAAGTGATCTTCACCTGTAAACGGATCCATTAAATGGATTTGGCTGTTACCATTGCTGATATTTGAATAAGCGATCAGAGTACCGTCCGGAGACCATGCAGGGTCACTGCTGCTGCCTCGACCAAAAGTGAGTTGAAACGGAATTTTGGTGCCAAGCTGAAGATAGAAAATCTGTTCTCGTCCAGTACGATCCGATACAAAAATTAGATGTTTATTATCTGGAGATAAATCAGGAACTGTGTCAATTGCTCGGTGAGTGGTCAAACGTGTTTCTTTCCTTTTTTGTTTATCAAAGGAATACAAATCTGTGTTTCCTTTATGGCTTAAAGTCACAACTAGCTGACTTCCCACTGAATACCAACTGCCTCCACTTACACTTAGAAAATTTTGTGAAGCACGCCTAGCGGATGTGTTGGAGCTAAGTATTTTTACCGGTCTATTTTTAAAATTATTGTAAATAATAGCTGTACCTCTACGGCTTAGGGTTGTATAAACAATTGCATTGCCCTTTGGACTCCAGCTCGGTAGTAGATTTATGGAAGAATTTTTAGAAACTGCGGCTAATTTTTTCCCGTGTGTATTGACTCTGGCAATCATTTTGCGTCTTTTTGGTTGTTTGAGGGTAAAAGCGATTGTACTTCCAAGAACTCCATCTAAACCTGTGAGTTGGCCAGACATGTTGTTAATCAAATTCATCAAATCTGCTTCTTTGAAACGATTTTTGTGTAAAGGTAAATCAAGTGGGAAAAGTTCAGAACCTTCATTATCTGCAACAGTAAGCATCAAATGTTTTGAGACTAAAGCCCCAGAATCAGCATACCTCTTCTCCAGTTTGAGCAAAATTTTCATGTCTATCTGAGAAGTGTCAGCTGTTCGGCAGGTTTTATATCTTGAGCCATTCACCAAGAAAACCCCACTCCAGCAAAGGTTACGGTCGATAATTCTCAGCCAGCGTCGGCTGTCAGGATGCTCAACAAAGCTCTTTTCTGGAACTATAGTTACACCAAATCTGGCAAAGCCTAGTCCACTTATGACAATCTCTTCATTGGAATAAGTTTGTCCATGGAGCGAAGACGTGAAACAAAGGGAGAAAATTAAGAATATGAACCTAAAAGAAAGTTGTCCTAATAAAATTTTGTTTAATCTCATAAGTTTAGGAAGAATCCAATTATTAATTTTGTGGTACTATCCGAATCAACACTATGTAGGGAGGATTTTGAGCCAGAGCTTGGGGCAGAGGATCTAGGACAGCATTGCGCACCGCAAGTTCAGCAGCCTGATCGAAGGAAGAAAATCCGCTTTTTTTTATGAATTCATAGTGGATTATTTCACCTGTTGCAATAATTTTTAGCTGAATACGTACAAACAATTCTGCAGGGTAGCTCCCAAGTTTTGGTATGATCTGAGTACGAATGTGCAGATTGTATTCCTCTCCTGCCAACTGTGCTATCTTTTTACGCTGTAGAAAGTTAGTATCAGAAATATCTTTCGTTTTTCTGAGTTCTGTTTGTTCTGAAATTACTATACCTTGCAGAGGTTCCTGGAAACTAATTTCTTCTGGAAATAATTCTTCAAGCCTCGGATTTGGTTTGTCATCAACTTCAGTCACGGGTTTTACCAGAGATTTTGTCGGCAAATTACCTAATGTAGGCTGTGGCATTTCAGGAATTTTCTGCATGGGAAGATCTAAAGATTTTGAAAGATTTAATTTTTTTAATTTCTTTGGAGAAATCTCTTCACGCGAAAATTCTGGGAATTCTATTTGGCTAGGCTTTAGTACTGATTTTTCTGAGTTAAATGGGGAAGGCAAAACTGGTATCTTGTTAAATTTTGGTAAATTAGTAATCGCAGGTGCTCTTTCTAGGGAGGCAGGTTCAAGAAGCAAAGGTCTGCTGCTTTGTTTAATGCTTGGAGACATAGATTTAATTACAGGTGGAGAAATTTTAAGACGGCGTACTTCTGTTTGTTTTACATCAGGCTTTGGAGTTGCTATCTTTTTCAGTTTATTGTCAACAAGTGGTTTATTCAGGACAGATTTTTCTGGTTGCAATTTAAGCAGTTTTGGTTTCAATCCTGTCTTAAGTTTTTGTAAAACTGGTTTTTGAATAATTGGTTTTGGTTTGCTAATAAAGTTTTTTATTGATGGTGCCTTCGTGAAACTCACACCGATTTTGGCTCGGATAGGTGGAGGTTCTTTAACCCATAATTCAGAAACAATTCCAATTGTTAATACCAGAATTATATGTAGCAATAGTGAACTAATGAATAGTACAGAAAACGCTCCTTGGTCATGAAAAAAAATAAATTTCTGCATAATGTTGAATTGCCTGACTGAAGATTGCATATCTGTGGAAATTTATGAAGAAACTACTGTTTTGTCTAATATTTGAAAAAAATTCATTTTTTTCTTGTCAAGTCTTGACTAATTATTAAAATAATAATAGTTTTGGTAGCGTAGATGAAAGATCACAACTAATTTTTTCATCAATGCCAGCTAATTAGCTAAATTGCGGATTAGCAATTTTGACCGAACAAAGGGTCTGACATCAGGTCGCCCTAATAATTTTATTAATCTATTTCTGGAAAAATGACTATGACCAAATCTGATCTTATTGATGCTCTTGCAGCAGATACCGGACTTACTAAAGCAGACGCAGATCGTTTTTTAAAGTCTTTCACATCCAACATTGAAAAAACTCTTAAGAGAGGTGACTCTCTTACACTTATTGGTTTCGGCACGTTCTCTGTGTCGAACAGAGCAGCTCGTAAAGGACGCAACCCTCAAAATCCTTCACAGGAGATACATATTCCAGCCTCGAAAAGTGCAAAATTCAAAGCTGGTAGTAAACTCAAGGGTGCTTTAAATTAAGATCACCATCGCAAGGGTTCAAGGGTTTAACATAGTTTTTTCCTTGAACCTTTGTATAGTATTAAGTACATAATTTATCTTCCCTAGAGTTCAGGATCACTATCCTTGTTTTTAACTTTTTCAGTTACTTCTTGCCCACAACTTTCAGGTATTGACATATCCAAAACAGGTTCTGTTCCTGTTTTATAGTGTTCCTCATTTATTTCTTTTGGATTATCACAAGGTAATGCTCTTCTTCCAGATTTGTGAATTTTAACAGTAGTGATTCCCGAAGGTTGTTTAAATTGTTTTGTTGGAAGGTTGGAAATTGAATTTTTCATAAAATCGATCCAGATCGGAGCCGCTGCTTTTGATCCAGTTTCCGATTTTCCCATTCTCTTTGGTTTGTCAAATCCTACATATACACCGGTAAGCAATTGTGGGATGTATCCTATGTACCATGCATCAACGTTATCGTTAGTTGTCCCTGTTTTTCCAGCTGAAGGACGACCAATCGCACGAGCTCTCCTTCCGGTACCACGTTTAACCACATCTTGTAAAACATTGCTCAGTAGAAATGCGGTTTCTTCGGAGGTGACTTGTTTAAATTCAGGTAGACTTGACTCAAGGATATTGCCAGCCTGATCTTCTACACGTAGTATGTAGATTGGTTTTACCAGACGGCCTTGATTCGCAAAAACACCGTAAGCACTTATCATCTCCTGTAAAGTAGTGGATAACGAACCGAGGCACGTGGTTAAATCTTCCATCATATCTGCAGTTATACCGAAACGGCGGCTATATACGATTAACTGTTTTGGCATTAATTCCTCACAAAGTCCTATTGTTGGTAAATTTAAACTTTTAACAAGAGCAGTACGAAGTGAAACTTTACCCATTACTTTATTTCCATAATTTTTTGGAATCCATATCTCTTCATCTCCAGCAGTCTCCATTCCAGTGGCATAAGCCCTAGGACTGTCAATTAATGCACTGCTGAGAGTAAAGCCAGCGTCGAGTGCTGCTGAATAAACGATAGGCTTGAAAGATGAGCCTGGCTGTCTCTTTGCCTGTATAGCTCGATTAAATTCACTTTCTTCGTAACGGTAACCACCGGTCATTGATAAAACCTCACCGTTCTTTGGATTCATTGCCAGTATAGCTCCGTTAACTTGTGGTTCCTGATACAACTCCAGGCGGAAGGAATTATTTTTCGTGTCATAATCGGCAAGTCTTACCTGAATTTTATCTCCAGTAGAAAATATTTCTGATGGTTTTACAATTCGTGATGGCCTTTCATCTTCCAGTATATTACCGTTTTTCCAGGTTTTAATATTGTTCCATTCTAGTATTCCTGAAGATTCTCCAATTTTTACTGAAACTATTTTATCACTGACTTTATTTACTGTACCATCTGCTATATTTCCAATAAACATTGAATCAATTTTTACAGCATTGTTTAAGCTAGAATTGTCTGCAGAGCTACTGTTATCAATGTTTATATCCTTTTGATGACCACGGAATCCCTGCCTTTTTGTTAATTCTAAAATCCCTTTACGTAAAGCCTCATGCGCAAATGTCTGATAGTTCAAGTCCATTGCTAAATAAACTTTAAGACCACCCTGATACAGAACTTTTGAACCATATTTTTTGATCAGATAACGGCGTACATGTTCAACATAATAAGAGGTCGCTTCTGTGGTTGAATCGTGAATTCTAATTAAGCTGATCGGCATCTTGCTTGTTTTCTGCAATTCTTGCTCCGAGATGAATCCTTCTTCCCACATTCTTTTGAGAACAATATTTCTTCGTAGCATAGCGAATTCTGGATTAACGTGAGGTGCGTAACGAGAAGGTGCTGGAAGAATGCCAACTAAGAGTGCACTTTCTGCGAGATTAAGTTCTATTGCATGTTTGCCAAAATATCCCTGTGAAGCAGCTTCAATACCCTCCGCGTTTCCTAAATATACTTTGTTCAAATAGAGTGAAAGGATTTCTTGTTTTGAAAACTGCATTTCCATCCTGAAGGCAAGTAGCATTTCCCTTAGTTTCCGGACAATCTGTTTTTCTCTACTCAACAGAAACAGTCTAGCTGTTTGCTGTGTTAGGGTACTTGCACCTTGTACAATTCTCCCTGCTTTTATATTTGCAAGGAAGGCTTTGGGAATTCTAAGCGGATCAATGCCGAGATGAACGAAAAAACGGGCATCTTCACTAGCAACTAGTGCCTGAATCAGGTGCGGTGGAAATTGTTCGTAGGGAACAACTATTCTTCTCTGGATGAAAAGTTCTTCAATTTGATTACCTTCACGGTCATAAAGAACAGTCGGCAACACATCATTTCTTTTGTGTAGTTCTTCTTCCAGATTTTGAGGTAAAGTTTTACTAAGTTTAAACAGAAAAACACCCATGGCAGATGCTGCAATAATTCCCGTAATTATCACTAACAAGAATATCCACTTGATTAACTGAATCAGTTTCTTCATGGCGTGTCTGTTTATTTAAATTTGGATTATTTTTGCTGCTGGGGTGCTTTCAGCCTGAGGTCAGTTATAGTAAGCTCATGACTTGTTGTTTCTATTATTTGTTTTTGCTGCTGCAAAAGCATGTTTTGCCAGCGAAATTGCCTTCGAACGTATTTCTGCTGAAAAACTATTTGTCTCAAACTGTTCTATTAAATCAGAAAAACTATCCGATTCAGAATCATCAATTATTTTGAGTAGAATGTTTTTAAGCAACAATGCATCTTTAGCGCTAATGTCCCCCAACTCGGACTTGTGTGTTAAAGTTGGTGAAGTACCTTGAAAAACATCATCAGATGTATAAAATAGCTTAATGGCTTCACAGCGGCATCCTGCCACATGTGGCAATTTCGGAGGATTTTTTATTTTAAATTGTTTGCCATAACGTATCCCGTGACTCTCAAGGCAGCTACGCGGCGTATCCCATGCTAAAATGGTTTGCAGCTCAATTGCTTCAATTGTTGTGATAAATGGATCAACTTTATTGTTTCGACTGTAAAAAATCTGCTTCTTCTTGTTCCAGAGCCAGTACAAAAGTGCTACAGAGAAAACAGCAATGAATAGTTTTAACATGATTTTTAAAACTTTTGAAATAGCATTACTGTACAAATTGTTTAAGTAAACAACTAAATTTTAGACCTTTAAAATAAGAGATATGGCTAAAATTTTCAAGCCGAAGATTATATGGATATTTTATAGGATCGAGGCTGACGTCTTAGTTTTTTTCCAGCGTTTCTTAAATATTTTGTTGTTCTTTTCAGCGAGTGTTGTCTTTTTTGGAGAATATGTGGAGAATGTGAAGGCATTTGCTCAAGGAGAAGAATTAAAAAAATGTGAAAAATTAAAAGATCCCTCAACTGTTTTAGAACTTCAGGAGTTTAGATTTTGTCTTAAGGAACTGAACCTTGAAAGGAGAGGAGGAAAAGAAATCGAAATTATAAAAAGATCCTATAAAGGATCTCTGGAATTAACAAAAAAATTAAATATGATGTCAGATAATAAATCATCAAAAAAACTTAAGGATGAGTTATGAAAAGTTATTTCTATTTTAAGTCTTCAAAAAAATAAAAGGGAGATGAGCAAATTTTAGGAAAGTAACAAAAAAATTAATTCATGAATAAGAAAATAGAATAAGACACATATATCGACCTTTTACAGTAAAAAAAGTTATGGAAAGACCTTTAAAGTTTATTTTTGAAGACATTGTTTTCGGACCAATGCTGATTTTATTTTTATTATCAAGTGCAATATTAATGCTGTATAGGCACAGGGATTCTTTTAAGCTTTCATACCGTGTTATTTTCGCCAGTTGGCTGGTTTTGTTTTTGGGCTCCAATACACTGTTTTTTCAAGCGATCTATCTGCCTTTAAAATATCTGACCCCAAAAATTGAAAAGCGAAAAACTGACGCGATTGTTGTCGCTTCTGCAGGAGTTCACCGGTCAGGAGCACCATCACCAGGTTCTGCCCTGAGAGCTTACGCAGCAGCTAAATTATATTTAGAAGGCATAGCACCTCTTATTATAATTACTGGTGGGGTAACCATACCTTATCAGCCACCTGTAAACATCAAAGGTATGGCAATTATTCTTCAGGGAATGGGAGTCCCAGCGAAAAATATTATCATTGAAAATCGCTCTGTAGATACCTATAGAAATGGAATAGAAACTACCAAAATATTGAAACGTTTAGAATTAAAAACAGTCCTTCTGGTTTCTCACGATTATCATTTATTTCGCCTAGTTTCTGTATTTAAAAAATTAGGGGTAAGGGCATATGCATATGCAGCAAACCATTCATATCCTCATCAATCCTCCCAATGGTGGCGTTACTTTGATTGGACAAATTTTAATCGTATCCAGACTATTGCGCATGAATATTTCGGGTTACTTAGTTACAAATTGTCAGGCTGGATATAAGCCAGAAAGTTAGTTTTATGACCAGGCGGACTGACATAAAAACTATTTTTTTAATAGGATATGGTCCAATCGTGATCGGACAAGCTTGTGACTTTGACTAAAGCTGAACTCAGGCCTGCATTGCTCTTAAGGAAGAGGGCTAAAGGGGTGTTTTAATAAATAGTAATCCTGCCTCATGACTGGCCGCGGACTGGTAGACGCAACATTTATCGAACCCATTATTAGCACACTTGAATCGATCATTGAGAAGGAGAAGCCAGATTCGATTTTACCCACCATGGGTGGACAGACTGCTCTCAATATGGCGATCAAACTTCATGAACACGGAGTATTGAAAAAATATGGAGTGAAACTTCTCGGAGTTTCCATTGATCCAATAAATAAGGCGGAGAATCGGAAGTTATTCTGGCAGGCAATGAATAAGATTGGTGTTGGTATGCCAAAAAGTGCCATTGTCCATTCGCTTGAAGAAGTGAAAATCATTACAGAAAGCCATCCATTCCCATTTATCATCAGGCCATCATTTACTTTTAGGATGAGCCGGTGGAGTGATTGCACATAAATATGATTAATTAATCCGTATTGTTTCCAATGGTATGACATTTTCACCTACTAGTGAAGTACTGATTTAATAATCAATCACTGGAACTCACTCAGGAAAAAACTTCATAATTTCAAGATTCAGTGTCTAAAATTATGATATCTTTTTACATTCTAGATAAAGACGCTGAAGAAATAGTTTCTGCTTCTGATAATCAGGCTTTGACAACCTTTCTAAAGCAAGATCATTTTCCAAATCGCTGAGGGCAGAAAGGTAGGAAGTCGCTTGACTAAAATCATGCCTAGATTTGTTGGGGAGTGTATAGGTCTGCATTTTAGATTTAAAAAGAGGGAAAGTGACTATAATGACAGACGCTGCGATAACCAGTAAAATAAATGACCAAATCATGTGCTTGTCTTTTCCAAAAATAAAAACCTAATTCCTGAATAAAATTAGTTGTATCTTAGATGTTCTAAGTGATTTTATAACTTATACATTCTTTAAAAATTACTTTGACAATTATCTAAACAGCAGTTCAAACTATTGTTTACATAGAGATATATTTCTTAAGCAGAATCAGGAACTAAAATTTTGAAAGGAAGGGCCGATTTAAGATATGCAACTATCTCTGGCCGTTTCATCAGCTCCTCAAAACGCTTTATCTGTTTCCCCAAATACCAGTATCCTACCAGACATTCAAATCCAGTTGCCTCTCGATAATCTTTAATAGCCGCATGCTTGGGCGGAGAAATGGTTTTGCTATTTCGTCCTTGTCGGTAAATTATTTCTTCCTCGTTATTAAGCAGGGGATGAATCATTCGCGCGAGATGTGCTTGTGTTTGGCAGCGAACTAATTGAACAACATTGAGGTGAACCTGTCTGGAATTTTTCAAACTCTGCAAAATTTTCTGTCTGCACCACAATTCAAAAAACGAGTCTCCTAAATATGCTAGAGAAAAAGATGAATGCTCATTCATCTGAATTGTTAGTTCGGATTCAAAATTAATATTTTTCACCAGTCACTATCTTGCTTGCAGATGATTTTATTATTACGTATTCGAAATTCTCCGTCATCTACAATGCGCCTGTCAAGTATCTTTTCATCATGTTCCTTGATTGAAACTCCAAAACTACCGTCATTACGTAAAACAATTTCTGAACCAGATTTAGCGTAAAATATTTCGATGCCCCTATCTATGATTCTCTGTTTGTTAAAATTATCCGGTATTTTAGTAGAAATTGTTTTTGACAAGCGTACAGAACGATTTTCACCGTTACCTTTTGATTCAGAACGAAGTTTGTATTCTGTTCCAACCTTGTGGACCATCATTCTATAGTAAGAATTCATTGGATCCATTTGCAAATAAGTATCATCTGATTGGACAAAACTAACTATTTTAGCGTTGATATCATTCAAAAGTTCTTTGTCAGAACTACTCAATTCCAAATTATCAATCATATTTATTTCTTAAAATTAATTCCACATCAATAGCAATATTTAATTATTAGGCCTCTTTATTTTATCAATATCTTTTTGGTTGTAATAGTATGCAGTCTTAGAAATTATTATTAAGCATCATAAGTTCGAGCTGCTTCTGGCACTTCTTTTTGGGGCAGGATGCTAACTTCAGGACCTTTCGTTTCTATTATTTGTGAGTCCTCAGTTTCCGATTCAGTCACCGGAGAAGGAAGTTCAGACAGTGCCACTTCTAGTACTTCTTCAATTGATGTTACGGGAATAATTTCTAAACCATTTAGAATTTCATCAGGCACTTCACTTAGGTGTTTTTTGTTGTTATGCGGAATCATGACTGTGGTGATGGTGCTTCGTTTAGCTGCTAGGAGTTTTTCCTTTAAGCCACCAATAGTCAGAACTTTCCCTCGTAATGTTATTTCTCCGGTCATCGCCACATCACTCTTAACATGTATGGAAGTAAATGCGCTGACTAATGAAGTAGCTATGGTTACTCCTGCAGAGGGCCCATCCTTGGGGACTGCCCCAGAGGGTACGTGAATGTGAATATCGGTGTTTTCAAAAATAGAAGAATAAATTCCCAGCCGATTTGCATTATTGCGCACATAACTTAGAGCTGCCTGAGCTGATTCTTTCATGACATCACCAAGTTTCCCAGTCATCTGCAATTTCCCTGTGCCCTTCATTATATTTACTTCAGTCTTTAAAAGTTCACCTCCTGCTTGTGTCCAGGCTAATCCGCATGTAGTACCGATTTCATTTTGTTCTTCTGCTTTACTATGTCTGTAAAGTTGGGCTCCAAGGAATTTCTGAACACGGTTTGGAGTTACTACGACTTTCTTGAGATTGGTTTTTTTTACCAATTGTGTTGCTACTTTTCGACATGTTTTTGCGATTTCACGTTCAAGATTCCGGACTCCTGCTTCTCTGGTGTAATTCCTGATAATGTTAAAAATTGCTTTATGCTGGAACTGAATTTGTTTTGAAGTAAGACCATTTTCATTTATTTGTTTGGGGATGAGGTGTTCGCGTGCTATGTGTTCTTTTTCAAGTTCTGTGTAACCGGAAAGACTGATAACTTCCATACGGTCTTTAAGTGCAGGAGGGATATTTTGTTGAACATTTGCCGTGCAGAAAAATAAAACATCCGATATATCAAACTCTACTTCCAGATAGTGATCCATGAAAGTATGGTTCTGTTCAGGGTCAAGTACCTCCAACAAGGCTGCAGCAGGGTCACCCATTGTTCCGTAAGACATTTTGTCAATCTCATCAAATAGCAGGAGCGGATTTTTATGTTTTACTTTTCTTAAAGATTGAATAATTTTTCCAGGCATCGCTCCGATATATGTCCTTCGATGTCCCCTGATTTCTGCTTCGTCACGCACTCCACCAAGACTCACATGTGAAAACTTTCTTCCTAATGCTTCAGCAACAGAACGCGCTAGAGATGTTTTTCCTACACCAGGAGGCCCTAGCAAGCAAATGATTGGGCCTTTAATTTTTCCTACTTGTTTAGCAACAGCAAGGTGCTCTACAATACGTTCTTTGACTTCCTCTAATCCGTAATGTCTTGCATCCAAAATTTTTTCAGCTTTTTCCAGGTTAAAATTATCTTCGGTTTTTATTGACCACGGCATGCTCAGCAGCCAGTCTATGTAATTCCTGACGACGTTTGCTTCCGAAGACATGGACGGCATCATCTTTAGTTTATGCAGTTCCCTTTCTGCCATCTCCCTGGCCTCAACAGAAAGTTCTATTTCCTCAATTTTTTTAGCGTACTCATCCATTTCCGCTTTGCCATCTTCACCTTGTCCTAATTCTTTTTGGATAGCTTTGACTTGTTCATTTAGGTAGTATTCTTTTTGTGTTCGTCCTATCTGTCCCTGTACACGTTCCTTTAGCTTTCTTTCTACTTTTTTAAATTCCTTTTCTTCAAGCATTCTCCCGTAAACAATTTCCAGACGTTTTTTTGGATCATTGTTTTCAAGCAAAGCCTGTTTTTTTTGTAAATCCATATTCAGCAAGGGGGCAATACGGTCTGCTAGAATGTGTGGCTCTTCAGAATCAATGGCTAACTTTTCGATACCTTCTGTTCGACGTTTTATATCTTTCAGATAATGTTTAAATTCTGCACGAACATTCTTGCTGAGAGCATGCAATTCCGGAGTATCTGAATCTTCTTCAGGGATTGGCTCTACAATGGCTGCAAAATGCGGTTCATCTATATGAGCTTCAATCAAACGTCCTCTGGTTTTTGCCTCAAAGAGTGCCTTTATAGTACCGTTATGGAGACGCATGATTTGTAAAACTTTGCCTATTGTTCCTACATGAAACAGATCTTTTGCCTCAGGGTCTTCAATCAGAGGATCTTCTTGAGCAACGACAAAAATTTGACGGTCACCTTCAAGCGCTTTTTCAAGAGAGGCAATTGAAAGGGAACGACCAATGAAAAAAGGTGCAGTCATATGAGGAAAGACCACAATATCTCGCATTGGGAGCATAGGTAGTGCAATTTGATTTGATTCATTAATCTTTTCTTGGTCTACGTTTGGCATAAATTTATATTTATATGGTTACGTGCTTGAAGTATTCGTAATTACTTGGCTATTAAAAGATACCAGAAAACAATTAATTAAATATTATTATATGATATAAATTGCAAACTGCCAAGCTTGAAAATTATGATACTTTATAGGCTAGCTTTTGAAATAGCAAGTAATCAAGGCTAATGGTTTTAATATTGATCAGTCTTTTATAATGGGGGCAAAGCAGCTGCAGCCATTTCCACACATATTTTCCCCCTATTATTGTAACGGTTAACTTCCTTGAATTTTGTGCGGTGATTTTGATTCCCTAATATGCTACGTAGATGAAATTCTGCATTTTTCTTTGCACCAGAAATTGCTTTCTTAGCGATTAATGCACAGGCCTGACTTTTAACAATAACGTTAAGTTTCCCACGATCCAGTACCTTGTAGTGTTGATCAAATGATTTTTTCATAAGTTCAGCATTGGATTTACAACCACTTAGTAAAATTAAGCTAAAAAAGACTGATAAAATTAAGCGAAGCATTATTTTCAATAGTGTAAGCTTGACAACTCTTGAGACGTTCTCCAAACTAGCAATAGCAGTGATATTGTATTAATCTATATATAATATTTTAGTAGATACATTTTAACCTCAAATTATTTGCAACCTTCATGCAGATCAGACATTCTAAACAATTATTTTCACGTGCACAGCAAAGTATTCCAGGTGGAGTAAACAGTCCAGTTCGTGCCTTCAAATCAGTTAAGATGAATCCACTATTTATCAAACGTGCTTTGGGTTCTAAAATCTTTGACGTTGATGGTAACGAATATATTGATTATGTAGGTTCTTGGGGGCCGATGATTTTAGGTCACGCTCGTGCTGAAGTTGTCCTCAAACTTGAAGAAACAATTCGTAATGGTACATCATTTGGTGCTCCTACTGAAGGTGAAATTCAGTTGGCGGAGATGGTCTGTGAAGCTGTGCCAAGTGTGGAGATGTTACGTTTAGTTAATTCCGGAACGGAAGCATCAATGGCTGCCCTCAGGTTAGCACGTAGTTATACAGGACGTGAAAAAATTATTAAATTCGAAGGCTGTTACCACGGTAGTGTAGATCCACTGCTAGTTCAAACTGGATCTGGAGCAATGACTTTAGGGATCCCGGATTCACCAGGAGTTCCTCCTTCTTTTGTAGAGTTGACTTTACAGGGTAAATTTAATAACTTGACATCTATCATCAAACTTGTGGAAGAAAATCCTGGAGAAATTGCTGCAGTAATTTTGGAACCTGTAGCAGGTAATATGGGTTTGATTCCCCCAGAACATGGTTTTTTACAAGGGTTGCGCGATTTATGCGACCGTGAAGGAATTTTGCTGATATTCGATGAAGTCATGAGCGGTTTTCGCGTTGAATATGGAGGAGCACAAGAGATTTTTAGTATCGTTCCGGATATGACTATATTCGGTAAAGTAATTGGAGGTGGGCTTCCAGTTGGTGCTTATGGAGGACGTCAGGATATCATGTTGCAGGTTGCTCCTGCGGGTCCAGTTTATCAGGCAGGGACATTGTCAGGGAACCCCCTTGCGGTTGCTGCAGGATTAGCAACTCTGGGGATTTTAAATGAAGAGAATCCTTATCCAGAACTGGCTCAAAAAACATCATGGCTTTCAGCGGAGTTTAAGTGTGCTGCTGAATCATCTGGGATTCCGATTCAAACTCAGGCTATTGGTGGTATGTTCGGGTTTTTCTTTTCAGCAGAACCGGTTCTGAATTATCAACAGGCACTCAAGACAGATACAGAGCAGTTCGCCAATTTTTTTAGGAATATGCTGAAACATGGAATTTATTTGGCCCCATCAGCGTTTGAATCACTTTTTGTCTCAACCGCACATTCTGAAGAAGATATAGAAAGAACTGCCGTTGCGTTTAAAAAAGCTTTGAGTGGAGATTGAATGCAGTGAGAGTATAGAATGATCGGGTAGAGAATTAATTAATTAAAAAAATTATTTCCAGCCTGTTTTAGGTTTGTCATCAGGATGTGTGATTTCGGTGATTCTGACTCCAAATCCGTCATTAATAACTATAGCCTCTCCGCGCGCAATTAAACGGTCTCCTATTAAAACATCAATAGTAGAACCGACAATCTTGTCTAATACTACCACAGACCCTTTTTTCCAAAGCATGACATCATTTAAGGAAATGTCGGTACGAGCTATTTCCGCTTGCATCACATGCGAAGCATCGGCTAAAAATTTTAGTTTGTGTAGCGTGGAATCTTGCTCAGAAATTTTTGTGTTCATTGACGGATCTTGTTATTAAGCAGCTTTTTGTCGGTTGACTTGTTTCATAAATCTTGCGATTATCAGATGAATTCGATCTACTATATATTTACAACTCATATTATACATTTTAATGGATCATGATACAATAAGCAGGAGCACTCATTATGTTTGGTTTAGGCATTTGGGAACTTTTAATAGTTCTGGCAATTATAGTTGTTTTATTTGGAGCAAAACGCCTCCCACTCATTGGTGAGGGGCTTGGTGGAATGATTACCAATTTTAAAACTGCAACGAAGAAAAATAAAGATGATCAAGCTAAAATTGATGAAAGTACAACTGCAGTTAAAGAAGAAAGCGCAGTAATAAAAGAGGAGAACAGCTGAAAGCTAAAGCTATTTTTTTGATTTTGGCCTAATCACGAGATTCATACTAACTTTTAGTTCTTTTAGACGTGCAATGACTGGTACAATAGAACCGTAATCTACTTTTTCGTCAGCCTCCACATCAACTAGCCACGGCTGTTTCTGACCTTTGGTCCATTGTTTAATTTTATCTTCAAGTACTCTCTGAGTCATTTCTTCATTACTATCTCCTATTCGAGTGTTTGCTAGATACAAAACTCCGGATTTATCGATCACCACGCGCAGAGGTTTCTGCATGGGTTTCATCTTGTCCTGATTATAACTGTCTTCAGGCAGATCCACCTGAATTACATGATTTACTATTGGAGCGGTCACCATGAAAATAATTAACAAAACCAGCAGAACGTCCACAAAAGGCGTAACGTTTATTTCACTCAGTGGTTCATTCTGATCCGAGGAGCCGCCCATGAACTATCCATTCAAAACGATTAGTAAGTTCCATGCCGTAATTTCGCATGCTATTTGCTAAAATCCGTGTCTGATTTCGGAAATGATTGTAGGCCATTAAAGCAGGAATTGCTGCAAGTAATCCCGCAGCAGTGGCAACCAAAGCTTCTGAAATACCTGGAGCAACAGAGGCAAGACTTGTTACTCCGGATGTTCCTATACTTTGAAATGAATTAATAATACCTAGTACTGTTCCGAATAATCCGATGAAAGGAGCCGCGCTTGAAATCGTTGCTAGAATGTTTAAACGGTTTTCTATGAAAGCGTATCTTTCATTTATGGTTTGTTCAATGACCCTTTGAAGCTGCTGACTAAGATGAGGGAGCATTGAAGTTTTTTCTGTAATATCAGATCTTGAGCGCTCTATTCGCTGGCTCATTCTGGCGGCTTCCTGATAGGTTTCAGAAAACATCAATGCAAAAGGGGAATACGGTGAATCTACTGAGACTTTTTTGATTTGATTAAGACTGGATTCGTTGAGGTAAATTTGGTAAAACTTGCGATTCTCTTTGCGGATATGTATATACTGAATTGCCTTTATAATGATAACGGCCCATGAAAGGGCCGACATCAAAGCTAAAATGAGCAAGACGAGCTTTGCAATCAAACTCCCGCTCAGCACCATCCCGACTATGCTCGTTTCGCTTAACCATTCACTGAGCATATTACTTAGAGATGTCTATTGTGGTAAAGTTCTAAAAGTATTACAGACGGGTGAATTCTACACGCCTATTCTTAGCCCAGTCAACTTCGTTGCTGCCAGATGCTACAGGACGTTCCTCACCAAAACTAACCATAGTAAATTGAGATGGATTTGCTCCTAGTTTGACCAGATATTCAAAGACGGCTTTCGCTCGCCTTTCTCCCAAAGCTAGATTGTATTCATTGGTACCACGCTCATCACAATGACCTTCCAGCTGAATCTTTACATCTGGGTTTTCTGCAATCCACTCATAATTTATCTCAATTATTTCTGCAAAGGTTGAGCTTATATTACTCTTGTCATAATCAAAGTATACCATTCCCATTTCAATAACAGCGCTTTCCATTTCTTCTGGTGGGGCAGTAATGATGGTCATAGGTTTTGGCGCTTCAACACTTTCATCCGCGTCCTTTTCTATCGCAATCTCAGCCTCTTCTATTTCTGCTACTTCTTCAGGAGCAGGAGCAGGAGCAGGAGCAGGTTCTGGCTCAGCTACCACCGGCTCAGGTTCGGGTGCAGGCGCTGGTTCAGGCTCAGGCTCAGGCTTAGATACAACCGGCTCAGGTTCCTGTTTAGGTTTGGGTTTCATCTCAACAGTAAATGCAGAAACCTCAAGTACTTCACTCTGTACCCCGTCTGAATCTGTGACTGCGATTGTGCAGTCGCTGTATGTCATATAATTCAGTTCATTGAAGGTTATAGTATTGGTGCCAGCATTAGCCCATGAAATCGAACTACTACAGCCTCCTCTATAGTCAATTTTGCCTTCTTTGGTTGATGAAAAAGTATAAATAGGTGTCCGGTCAAAAGTTGGACTATCGACTGGAGTAACTTCCTTAAGAACTGGTGGATCTGGTGGTGCTTGCTTCTTAGGTTTTTCCTTAATAGTAAAAGAGGAAACACTCAGTTCATTACTAGCAAGTCCAGCTGAGTTTTTAACTAAGATTGTACAGTCGCTGTAGGTTCCATAATTTAGTTCATTGAAGGTTACAAACGTATTGCTACCAGCTAAGGCATTTTCAGTTGAACTGCTACAGCTTCCTCCGTAGGTGATGGAGCCTGCTTGATCTGAAATAAATTGATAATCTGGTGTCTGGTCAAAAGTTGGATTTTCTACTGGTTCGACTTCACTAATAACTGGCGCTACTGCATCGGGTTTTTTTGGTTCAACCTTTTCTTTAGCGCAGCCCGTAACCAAGAACGCTACTAAACTAGTCAATGTTAAATAAAAATATATATTTTTCATCACTTACCTCTTTTTTTGTATACAATTCAAAAAGGAAAAATCCTGTTTTGCAAAATCTAAAACAATAAAAGCCTATCTTTAGCAATTCCCTGCAATTGGGGTGCCTAATTACGGTATTGTAAAAAAGTTCTGTCTAACCTTTAATAGTACAGCAAATATCCAAGAAACTAAACATATTTTTTAATTATCTACTAATAGGGACTGTCTAGAACTTCGTAAAATAGCGTTATTATTGTAAATTTAAAATTATTTCTTCTAAATGATAAAATACATTTATGCGATCATTCCAGTATTTTTCGTGCTTGTTCCCCATAAGGTCCATCACTTTCTTTTAAGGCTTGAAGCATTGACTTTTGTTCTTCGGGATGACCAAGCTCACCAAGCAATTTACTAGCTTCAAAAATTGAACGGTTTAAATATGGACTCTTAGGATAGTCAGAAATCAATGCCCCGTAGTAACCCAGGCTTTGCTGTAAAAGCCCCTGATTTTTTTGGGTCTCCGCCAAAAGCAAAATTAACAAATCTTTCTGTACATTGTTTCCTTTGTTGACCAGTTCAAGAACAATAGGTTCTATACTATTTACATCACCCACTGAAACCAGTGCAAATACTGTAGCTAATTTATTCAATTCTGAAAGCTGAGCACTACTACTTTTGCTTTGGTATTTCTCTAAATTTTCTTCTAGTAAAGCAATTTTAAGCTCAAGTGCACTAATTTTCTCAGTCAGTTTCCGATTGTTTCCTTCAAGTGTCTCGATTTTTTCATTTTGCGGCTCTAAAACAGCCAATTGCTCTTGCGCACTGTTTAATGAATTCTCTTTAATCTGTGACAGTTCCAGTTGTACACGTGCTACTAAACGCTTAATCTTTTTAATGTCATCAGCCCCAAAAACCGCAGATGAACCCAATGAAAGTATTACAACGGCGGTAACAGCTATTGTAACAAACTGTCTCTCAACACCAATAACAAATTTAAACATTCTTATTTCAACCCAGAATTCCAGGATGGCATATATTCATTAATTCCTGCACCGGTGTTTGTAAGTCTTTTAGCAGTGCTTCCTGAAGAAAGAACATAATAAATTTTCCAGTCTCTGCCCGTTTTGGCTTGAAATGCTATCATAGAACCATCTGAAGACCAAGCAGGACTTTCAGCTAACATGCCCTTTGGTGATACTTGTTTTACAAGTCCTAATTTATCATCAGTCCGAACACGGTAAATAGCCGATGGTCCTCCTAAAGTACCACTGAATGAAATCATAGAAGCATCTGGTGACCAGTCGGGTGAAGTGTTATTCTTGCCTTTTTTGGTAAGACGCGCAGTTTTTTGAGTGCTCAGATCCATTAGGTAAACTTGAGGGGTGCCTGTTCTATCTGAAATGTACGCAAGCTGAGTTCCATCTGGAGATAGTACCGCTTCCGTCTCAATAGCAGGATGTTTTGTTATATTACGACCCTGTGATATCATATCTCCACTAGTACCTCGAACCACTTTGTATTCAAAAATATCTGTATTTCTTTCCCCCATATATTTAGAGAGATAAATTTTATTGTTACTTCCCCATGTGGCACTACTTCCTACTCCTTTTTCAAAATAAATTTGCTTGCTCTTGTACCTTAAGGGAAGGAATCCTTGCATTAAAATTTTTGATCCACTTGCCGTTTGTGCTGCGTATATAATTTTATCACCTTTTGGGCTCCAGCTAGCGCCAGTGTTACTATATAAATTATAGGTAATTTTTTTGTGTTCATCTGAACCAAATCTTTTCATAACAAGAGAACTTTGAGATTCTCCCTTCTTCTTTTCAGACCAGACGATGATACTACCCAAAGAACCCTTGATTCCCATTAAACTTTTTACAAGGAAATTTCCTATTTGAGAAGATTTTAAATTAACATATTGTTCATCTTCATTGCGAAATCTTACCCCTATTGAAGTTGTATCAAAACTTGTATCCTGAACACCAGTAAGATTTACAGCGACTGTTTTTGATTCATTAGTGGTGCTGATTTCAAGGTTAAATGCTGACTTTTCAGCATCGTCTACAATGTTGAAAAGTAAAGTTTTATCCAACTGACTACTCAACTTTTTTACTACCATATCAACTATGTCTGAACTGCCATTAGCCGTGATGGAAATGTTGAGTTTTTCTATACCTGGCTTGTTAATGTCAAAATACTCAATCGCTAGAGTCGACGGAACAAGGTAGAGTGTAACTCCAACAATTAGGATCAGTTTAAATAAATTATTCATACATTCTCCAAATGATCATTGTTTAAATGTTAATACACCAAAAAAGTGTATTTTTAAAGGGGCGCAAATTTTAGCCCAAGCTCAGTGAGTTTGCCATCAAAATTTTTGGGCAAAGGTGGTAAAGTTTTCAATTTTGCAAATAATGACTTTACCGAATTATCAAAAATCTTGTTACCTGAAACCTTATCAAAAGCATATTGCAACAGGGATCCATCTTTCGCAATAATAAGTCTAACCTTTATTTCCAGTTTAGCGTTTAATTCAACAGGTAATTTCCATTTTTCTTTAATGTAACTATTAACTATCTGCAAATATTCTTTACTTTCCAAAACACCAAGTTTTGTTATCCTTCTTGCTATATTAGAACGTCCCTTTGCGAAAAGACTTGAGTTATTTGTAATCACTTCAGCTGCACGCGCTTTGCTTGATCCAGCAAGCTCTTGTTTTCGTAACTTTTTAAGGTTTAATGCTTTTGTATCAATCGTAAAACCTTTTAAAACTTTAGAAAGCGAAATTATTTTTGTATTTTTGGGATCTTGGATAGTTTCCTCTAGGTCTTTTAAATCCTCCAAGGGAACATCTTTCAAATCCGAGATCTCTTCTGATATAGTTGCAACTTCATTTTTAACTAATGTCTCAGCCTGGGCCTCTTCAACAAATACATCTTCTTTTTCTTCTTCTAAGTTTGTTTTATTATCTGTAGTAGAAATAGTTTGTTTTACTTCCTGATTAACTTCCGTTTCCAGTTTTTCCTGAGTCACTTTACTATCTGATCTCTCCATAACTTGAGCGTTATCGTCTTCTTTTAACCCTTTTGTTGTCAATTCAGGCTCTGGTTTTTGCTCAGGTTCTGGTTCAGGCTCAGGCTCAGGTTCAGGTT
>SHAT01000011.1 GCA_004213175.1 Pseudomonadota bacterium
CACAAAATACTATTAGCTGTTTGAAATGCATCAGCCGACCTTTCATAGACAAACGTTTCGGTTTCGTCAACGGTAATGTCTTCGCCTGATGTGAAGTCGCTTGCGGTTTTAAATGCCGTTCGGGAAGAAGCAGAGGCTTCGCTATTTGCAGAAACCAGGCTAACTTTAGAAGAAAGTGTGAGTGCAGAACTGCCGGATGCTGCAGAAACTGTTTCATCTGCGTCAGAAGAAGATGCTGATGATGATGATGATGAACTATCTTTTTTTGCACAGCTTACAACAAATAAACTAGCTATCCCTAATATCGTAGCAATAATGTAAGTTATTTTTTTCATATTACCTCTTTGGAAAAGTAGTGCACTTGAAACACTAACACGCATTTTAGATACAATACGCCTAGCATAATTGAAAATAATGGGCTTATTCTATACGAATAAATGTACAATGCAAGTAAAAAAACAGGGAATTCCTATGATGACATCATACCTTGCCTGAAGGTGGGATAGCGCAGGGGTATATCAAGTTCCAAGAGATGTTTATTTGAAATAATACGCTGAGGAGAACCTGGAAGATCATCTGTATTTTCCTCAAACATCTCCTTTGTTAAATCAACACGGTTTTCTATCAGCCAGTGTGCGACTTCCCAGGAAGGTTTTGCTTCAAGGTCAACTGCGTTTACACAGGCTGTGCAAAACGGGTTTTCAAGCAGGTGGAGAGTAATCCGTGCCAGATCATGAACATGGATGCGGTGAACCGGCGTGCTTGAAAGGGGGATCTGCTTTCCTAACTTTAGGCGGACATCAATTCCACGTCCGAAACCGTAAATACCTCCAGGGCGAATGACCTGAAGCTGAAAATACTGGGAAAGGATTTTTTCAGTTAGCAGACGGAGCTGTCCGGATAGTGTATCTGCTTCGAATTCTGAATCCTCAGACCAAATTCCGTTGCATTTGGGATAAACACCGGTGGTTGAAATGTAAATTAGACGTTTCAGTTGCGGCCTATTCTGGCGCATCCATTTCCCCCAGAGATGTAGACGATCCGTTTCTCCTTGCGGATTTTTCAGCAGAGGTGGTATTGTCAACACCAGTGTTGCAGAAGTCTCAGGCAGTGAATCCCAGCAATTTTCATCAGCCCAGTCAAAATGAAAAACAGGGAGTGTTGTTTCTGGAGGTGGAGTTTTATGCCATGTACCCCATGATTCTTCAAAGGATGTCAACTCACTGGAGAGGATCTTTCCCAAGAAACCTAAGCCAAGAATTCCGACTGGAACTTGATTTAAAGAAGTAATCATTTATATTTTATTAAAGCTGAGGAGAACAGAACGTGAGTTAAAATATTGTTCCGAACGACTGAGGTACTATAGATTATGACATATATGGATGTGATTTAAACCAGGATTTTTGTCAAACTTGTTATAAGCTGCAAATCCTGCAAAGACGGAATTCCATATACTTGTAATTATAAGGATAATGAAGGCCTCATTTTCTGGAAACACGAACAAGTGGGATATTTGAATGTTTAACAGGGGATTATATTTCGATTTCTCAGGCTCTTATATTGATGCTGCTGTTATTCTGGTTGACTTGAGTTGACTCCTGAAAACCAACTAAACCTCCTAAATCCTTGATCATGTCCAGCATGCCAAACATCAATTTTTCCTTTCCATTATCCTTCATTGACTCTGCAAAGGAGCGGTGGACGCTCTCAGTTGATTCCATCAGTACAGCAAATTTGGAGTTTTTTAGCAGGGCAAAGGCCTTGAGATAATTTTCTGGATCCTGCATCAAGTCACTGATCTCATCACCTAAATCGTTTATATCATCTAACGCAAAACTTTTATATTCCGGCAGTTCTTTAATTTGGCGGATCGACTCGTCGTTTAGTTCCTTGATACGGGTTTCTACAGTTTTGCCAAATTGTTCAGCTGCATCTGAGGTTAGCTGCTGCTGTTTTGCTACATTTTCAAAACCCGAAACTACCATTCCGTAGGAACGCCGAAGAGTCATGGTATTGTTGTGAGTATCTGCTCTAAGGATGTTGTTCATTTCAGGGTTCGGTGGCATATTTTTTTTACCGAGTTTGGTGTTGCCTGGAAAGCTAGAAGTTTTTTTCGAGAGTTTAGTTTGTGCTTGATCCTGCATCTCTTTTTTTTCAAGAGGTGCTTTCTGTCTTTCCGGATTTGACTTATTTACCACCGGAGGAGTGTTAGAGGAGACTTTCATTGTACCTACTTTGCTCATTATTGTGTAAGTTGCTCCCCACGTAATACAAGAATCCAGCCAAATTCTGAAGTTGTGACCTGAGATTCTATATGCCGAAAATGCTGACTAACAAATTATGGGTTAACATTTAAATACAATAACTAAAAATTCTTTAAGAAATTTGAAAAACTTGTCTGTTATTCTAAACGTTATAAAATTTTCTTATTTGGTCTTGGCTAAAGTTTTTGGCTAACTTTCGTAGCAAAAAGATAGGCTCTACACAAGTACTGAAATTTTATTAATCATGAAGAAAGAGCGGATTCGGATGATATTTGTTTACAAGCCTGAATTGTCAATATCTCATAAAGAAAAAGATTTGAAATTTGTTTTGCCTCTCAAAACCGTTTGCTGATGAGTTAGTTTAATGAAATAATTTATGAAAATTTCGAATAAGTTTCAGTTTTCTAAAATAAAAATAACAATCTTGATTGGAGGAGTTATAATAATGTGCAGTACAAGTGCAATGTCAGAAGGTCGTCCTGGTAATTTGGGTTTAAAAAACAATCGTCTTTTGCCTTGTCCAAAGAGTCCAAATTGTGTTTTGAGCCAGGCGAGCGATCCAAAACACCAAATTCATCCAATTCGCTATACAAGCTCATTAGAAATTGCAAAAGAAAGGCTGAACCAGGTGATTATGTCTATGGTTGATACACGGATAATTACACAAAAAGGGGATTATTGGCATGTCGAATTCAGGACACGCTGGCTGCGTTTTATTGATGATGTTGAGTTTTATTTTCCGGAATCAGAAGCATTGGTTCATCTGCGATCGGCATCCCGTACTGGATATTGGGATTTGGGAGTCAACCGGAAAAGGGTGGAGGGAATCCGTTCAAGGTTTGAAGAGCTTGCAAGTTTGAACTGAACTTAGCGCATTTTGTTCAGCAGATCTTCATCGGATTCTTTGTAATAGTCCTGGTTACGTTGCAGAGTTCCAGTAAGAGCAGAAGGCGCATCTGGCCCTGGGGCATAAATTTGTTGCTGAGCTTTTTCTGTTCTGTTCCAGTTGCATGCAGCCAGCATTATTAGCACTACTCCTAAAAGTAGACTCATTGACAGATTGATCTTCATTTATTTTTCCTGTATTTTTATGTGCTCAAAGTCATTGTCTATATCCACTCTAAAAAACTCTTTATACTGTCGCAAGCTATTTGTAGCAATTAGTTACGGAGACATGTGAAAACCATTGTCATAGTTAATCCTCAAGCAGGAAACGGCCGAACTGAAAAGATATGGCCTAAGATTGAGAATGCCTTAAAACAAAATATCGGTTCTTTTCAAACTCTCCATACAAAATCTCAGGGAGATGCCGTTCTTTTGACGCGCAAGGCTCTTGAGGGAGACACGACAAGAATAGTTGCGGTTGGAGGAGATGGTCATCTCAATGAAGTGCTGAATGGTTTTATTGAAAATGATGTTCAGCTTAGTCCGCAGTCAACTTTGGGTTTTGTGATGAGCGGTACGGGTTGTGATTTTCAGCGTTCACTGAACATTTCTGGAAATTGGCAGAATTCAGTAGCAAACCTGAAAGATGCAAAAGTGCGCAAGATTGATGTCGGTAAAGTCACCTACACCGCAAGAGATAATACACAGAAAATCAGATATTTTGATAACATTGCTAGTTTCGGTCTCAGTGGAGCAGTAGATCATTGCATTGAACACTCAAGACTGCGAAACTATTTAGGGGGGTCACTTCTATTTTTGTGGGCCACGATCAAAACCGTATTCACTCACCCTAACCAGGGAATCAGCTACCGAATAGACGACGGACCGCAGGAGGAAATCAGAACAAGACTTGGATTATTAGCAAACGGACGTTATTTTGGCGGAGCAATGCATGCCGCTCCGCAGGCAGAATTGGATGACGGCTTGCTCGATTTGTTAATGCTGAAAGAAATTTCTGTAGCAAAATTTTTGTGGCATTTGCCAAAAATATATAAAGGTACACATTTAAAGATTCCGGAAGTCTATTTTCAAAAAGTTCGTAAATTCACTGCTTTGAGTTCGGAACAGGTTATTTTGGACATCGATGGCGAGTCACCCGGATATCTTGAAGCAACTTTTGAAATCCTTCCCCGTATACTGAACCTTGAGGTCTAACGGTTTGGAGTCATGTTCTCAAAAAGAGTCTTGAAATCTAACCCATATACAAATATAAAATCCTCAAATGCAACGCTTTAGCCTTTTCTAATTTTATTTCCGAGTCAGTGTTTATGTCAGTTAATGATTTCCTTTTGAAGCGCAAGTACTGGATTTTTGATCTTGATGGTACCCTTACTGTGGCAGTTCATGATTTTGATGCTATCCGAAAAGAGCTTGGAATTCCAGCAGGACTGCCAATTGTTAAAACTATCAAGTCTCTTCCGGAAAACGAATCAGTGGTATTACAGAACAAGTTGCATGAGATAGAGGAAAAACTTGCGCGAAATGCGAGTCCGGCGCAGGGGGTTAAAACTTTGCTTGAAAAACTACAGAGATTTAATTACAGTCTGGGCATCCTAACTTTGAATACAAGAGAAAATGCCTGGTTTACACTTGAGGCTCTTGGTTTAGAACATTACTTCAGCAAAGAATTTGTAATCGGACGCTGGTGTGAGGAACCAAAACCATCTCCTAAAGGTATACACAAAATGCTTAAGCAGTGGAATATCACAGCAAACGAAGCGCTGATGGTGGGAGATTATCTCTATGATCTGCAAGTAGGACGTGCCGCCGAAATAGCAACTGTTCATGTTGATCCTAGCGGAGAATTTGCCTGGCCGGAACTGGCTGACATTCAGGTTAATTCGCTGGATGAACTGGCTGGACTGCTGCCTAAATGAAGTGCTATAGATATTAATAACTTTCCGCTTCTCACTTGCGACTTTCTTCCCTTTGATGTTTGATGGCTCTTGCCTTGCTCTTTAAAAAAAAAGGGTATTATGATTTAGATTTTGCAACCTGATCATTTACTTTTTCCGGTGCAGATTCTTCTTTTTTACGACTGGCCATAAGTGATACAAAAATACTGACTTCGTAAAGGATGATGAGAGGGCCTGCCATCAGTGTTTGGGTAAAAACGTCAGGAGGTGTCAAGATAGCAGCTGTTATAAAAATTACTACCAGCGAATATTTACGATTTTTCCGCAGCCAAGACGCGTTGATGATACCTATTCTGGTTAGAATAAAAGAGACTGTCGGTAGTTCAAAGATAAGACCAAATGCAAAAAGAAGGTGTATAGTGAGAGATAAATAACTTGCCATACTCAAGGATGGCAGAGTGAATTTATTCTCAAAACCTAAAAAGAAATCATAACCGTACGGTATCACTACAAAATAGCCAAAAAGACCTCCGCCAACAAAAAGGGGATATGAAAGTAAAATAAAAGGCCAAACGGCTTTACGTTCCTTTGAAAAAAGCGCTGGCCTGATAAACAACCAGATTTGACCTAATAAGTAAGGAAATGACAAAAATAGTGAGGCATAAAGGCCAATACGTAAATAAGTGAAAAAAGGTTCTGTCAACTCAAGAAAGACCAGGGGTATATTACGTACATCTAGAGGAGCACGAAAAGCAGAAAGAATCGGTTGGTCGAGTTCCATTTCGATGGAAGTTGCACCTACGAAAACGACAATTATAACGATCAGTGTATGAACGAGCCGCTTGCGTAATTCTCCTAAATGGGAAGTTAATGGCATCGGAACGTCATCCGTGTGGTCTTCTCGCTCAGTTTTTTCTTTTTGCTCGGTATTTTGTTTTTCCATTATATTAAGATACAAAGAATGACGTGATTTCTTATTTTATGTTTTGAACTCGCACAGACTTCTGACATAAAACGTCAAACATATTCTTGAAACTCTTGTAGAAATTTATTCTAAAGACAAATAGATTCACTTAATTTGTACCATAAATTGCTCATATTTGCACGATAAACAAATGATTAAACACGAATATTTTGTGCTGCTCGAAAAATTTAAAATAATGTTTTTTGTTAATTTTGCTAAATCTGCGAATAAAAGATGGACATATTATCTATTTTCTTTTGCCTGCTTCTACTGGGTATCATCAGCTCTAACTCAGGAGGCTGTTGCAGAAAAACATAAAAACATTTATTTGCTCTCACAAACCATTAAGCTTGGCAAGAAGCCAGTTAAGAGTACTTTTTTTTCTGCAGATAATCAGCATGTAGTAACCTTATCCGGGAATTCTTATCTGGAAGTATACAGGATTCAAAATGGTAAAAGAAAGCGTGTGATTTCAAGTCAGGAACAAAAGGCAATTTCTCTGGTTCTTCATCCAGGAGGTAAATTAGCCGTAACTGGAGGTCAGGATGAAACGGTTAGGATATGGGATACTCAACAGACCACTGCAAAGGGAATTCTGCGAGGTCACCTTGGTCCAGTTTCTAGACTTGCTCTAAACATAGGTGGTGAAATTTTGGCTTCCGGAAGTCTGGATGGGACAGTTTTTTTGTGGAATATGAAAGAGAATGAAATGCTTAAATCAGCAAAGCTTTTTAGCAAGGGTAGCATAAAAAGTTTAGCCTTCAATTCGCAGGAAGATATCCTTGCTGTTGGAGGTGAGGATGGAAGTTTACAGTTCCGCAGTGTCCCTGAACTGGAATTAATTTCTACTTTGTCAGCGCATAAAAGTTCTGTTGCTGCAGGTGAATTTAATACTCGAGGGGATATCTTCGTTTCAGGTTCCAAGGACGGAAAACTGATTGTTTGGGATTGGAAAAACAAAAAACAATTATCAGCCACAAAATTTGAAGATGCTGTTACAGATTTGAAAATCCATCCAAAACGTGAGGAAATCGCGGTTGGAACTGCAGGAGGAAATTTTGAAATATGGAGTCTTTTAGAGGCTGAACAGCTACAAAATATCAACAAATTTGAAGCTGCACTTACCCAGGTAGCATTTGACAACAACGGTCAGCGAATTATTTCTGCTCTTGAAAACGGCAGTGTGCATATTTGGGAATATAGTACATCTCTGCATCTAAAAACGCTGAGCGGACATGAACGGCCAGTCGAATCACTGGATTTTTCTTTTGATAGCAAACGGTTGATCAGCTCTGCTGCTGATAAAAGCGTACGTGTTTGGGAACTAGGGAGCAGCGAAGCTCCGGAAAAATTTGAGATGGGCACTCACAGGGTGCTGGCAGTCCGTTTTGTTCCTGGTAGTGAGAATTTTTCCACAGCCGGTATCGACAGTTCAGTTATAATTTGGGATGGAAAAGATGGAAACCCTATCCGCGAACTGAAATTTCATCAAGGAAAAGTTAATGCTCTCAGCTTTCATCCTCATGAACCTGTACTACTTTCAGTTGGCTCTGATAAACAGTGGGCATTTTGGAATTTAGATTCAGGAAAGTTAATCCATTCACACCGTGGTCACGCTTCTCAAATATTGACTTCATCAATTTCTCCTGACGGTAACAGTTTTGCCACGGCAGGTAGTGACCTTTCTATAATTCTCTGGAAATACCCTGAGGGAGAACCAATCATAAAACTAAAAGGACACGAAAAAGCAGTTACGACTTTGGCTTTTAGTCCGGATGGAAAAATGCTGGCAAGTGGTTCTCAGGACAATCAAATATTCCTGTGGAAACTGGAAGAGGAAATTTCAAAGACTCCTTTAAGGAAACTAGAAGGACATGGATTTATTATAAATAAGGTTATGTTTTCCAAAGACGGGAAAGCATTAATTTCAATTTCAAAAGACAAAACGGCACGCCTTTGGGAAGTAAAAAGCGGAAAAATGCTACGAATTCTGCATGGTGACAGCACTGCTTTGGTTGCCGCCGCGCTCAGTTCTAATGGGAAATTGATCGCTTTAAGTAACCTTAGGAAACAAATTTTTATCCTTAAATTTCCAAACGATATTGAGGAATTACAGGATACTTTAGGAGACCTGTCACCTGGAGACGTGGTTAATTTGGATGAGGCGGAATCTTCTGAATCAACTGCTAACGGTTCTGAAAATTTTGTGAAGGATTTAGCTGACTTGAGTGAAAAAGAAGGACAGCCGATGACCGCTGAAGAATTACTCGCTTATTCTGCGCCGGAAATCGAAAAATTATCTACGGATCATATTCAAAAGCAGAAACGACTTAATCAACTGCTTAAAAGCAAAAATACCTGCTTGAACATTGCAGAAATGGAAAAGCTGGCACTTCAAATTCTTAGAAGAATTCCAAATGATCTGGCCGCCTATCATACACTTATCAAGTCATCTATTCTCAAAAAGGATTTTTTATCTATGGGACTGCTATTGAAGGCAGTAGATTTTGCAGAACTTGAAACGGAGCATTATGATTATATTTCCATTCTGGAAATTCGAAATATTTTTGATAATTTGTACGTTGATGTTTTTGATCAATCCTTTGAGCGAAACGGTAATAATCAAGAAATTAAATTATCAAATTGCAATGGGGAAACTAAGCCTGTCTTGTTAGGTAAAATTGTACGGAACTTACGTTATCCGGATGAATTTTTAAAAAAAATAACTTCTGTACCACGAATGTTTGAATTAAGGGATTTTATGGAACTAGCTCAGGGTGAATTTCGAAACAGAATGTTTGCAGAAATTAAGCGGGTAATGGATTTAGGTACTCCTCATCTGGCTTCAAGATTACCGATGGCTAGAGGAGAACAAGTTAAGTCAATTCCGGTTGGTATTCTTAAATTAAATCTTGAAAAAGCACAGACTATAAAAAATGAAGGTATGACAGCATTTGGTTTGCGTAAAGAAGGTGGTCAATGGCAATCCTACCATAGTGATCAGGACAACAAAGTCGTCATGGAACTTCCGGCGGGAGCATATTATTTAAAAGTTGCGGGAGTCATACGCAAAACATTTGTACTAGTAGCTGGGACACAAATCAATTTGTCAGTTGAATAAACAGTAATTCAAAAGAATGCTACATACTACTCCTGCATTTTAACTGCCTGCAAATAAAAGATGTACGTATTTTGCTGTAACGGGGTCACAGATAGAGAAATTAAAAGGTCAATTGAAATGAAAGAAATTCAAACATTGCGTGAATTGAATAATAAATTTGGAATGGGGAAACAATGTGGAAAATGTGAAACAGAAGTCAGAAAAATATTCAATGAGTCAGTTACCAGAGAACATGACTCTCCCTCAAGGCAAATTACTCCCCTAACTGCTTTGGCTTAAAGTCCACAACGTTTTTTGTAATAGAAACACACAGATTCTAATAATCAAAAAATATTCCCCCTGAGGCCTCACAACGCTATCTTCTATAAAGAAAAAATCAGCCAGACAAATCCTGAGATTAAAATCACGATAGCCATAAATATTCCAAAAAAAACGTTAAAAAACTCAAACGGTTGTTTCTCCATTCTTGGATTCAAAATTTAAGAAATTAGACTTGTATTTGTGGTTGTGATTTGAGTTAAAGTTTGACCTCTTTTCAGATAAATTAAGGAATCTTTTTCTTCTAATGGCAACTTAATTTCCTTCTACGTTTGCCGGACTTTGATATTTAAGACTTTTTTCATACTACAACTGCATTGCAGTCAGATATAATTGAGATACATAGCTGTTACTTAAGCTGTAGTGACTGAACGGGCCATCTTTACGGTAATCTACCAGACCACTCCCTCTCAAAATCGAGAGATGCTGGGAGACTGTGGATTGAGGAAGTCCAATCTTTTTTGACAAGGATTGCACAGTGTATTCTGCGTTGATTAGCAAGCTGACTATTTTCAGGCGATCAGGATGAGAAAGAGCTTTCAAATTCCTACTGACCTGGTGAATTTTATGTTTTAATCTCGGAACTGGTTTTTTGAAAATTTCAAATTCTTCACTAGTTTCAGATTTTGTTGATGTTGTACTGTTAAACATGACTCTCATTATTCTATGGAGTTATTGATTGAAATAGAGCACAAAGAAATGCACTCCAATATTATGAGTGTAATTTCATTAGATTAACTTGATTTTGAAAAAACCTAGTTCAGCAATGTTAAATTTGCTGTTGGAGTCTGATCAAGCTGAGTATTAAAAAATTTATTATATTCAGAATTTTGTTCATACCCACTTCTTGTTAGCAAGAAGTATTGGATGAGGTCTGTAAACATATTCAGATATAGCTTAAGACTAGCCCTTTGTTTGGTGGGCCAGTTTTTTTGTTCGGTAAAAGCCCTTGCTGAAAGCAGTTCAGTCACTTGATTTATGCTATTGCTTATCTCAAATTCTTGTAAAATTTGGGGAAGCCATTCACGATAGGTAAAAGTGAGAGCTTTACTGCCAAGGATAAGTAGAGGAAGTCTATTATTTATGGCATCTGTGTTGTTAATTAGCTTATATATAATAATTTTTTCTAGAATAGAATCTGCCTTTTCACAAGTTCCATCTACTCCTAGTAGCTCGTGCATTAGGTGATGGGCATGTTTGTAGTAAAAAGCAGTTGCCTCGGTCATATCACGACCAGTCATAATACCAAAAATAATTGGATTTATTTGACTATCCCAAAAGCTATTGTGAACCTTGAGATATTGGAGCAACTCTGCTTCATTAACTATAATTTTTAAAGGAAGTACTGTTTTCCGTGAAGGGAAATTATGTATGTTAGTCATTTCTGTAGACCTGTTGTTACCCTTTCCTGTAATTTTCATGGACTTACCTTTAGTAAGTTAATTATTAAAGAATTCATACAATTCTATATTTTTAATTAGTATTATAAAATTTATAAAATTAGTCAATACTAAAAATTGTTAAAGTTGCAAACAATCCTCTCAACTAACAAATTGAATTGTTATGGAGAAAACTTTTACATCTGGTGATATAGAAAATTGAGAGGTGAAACAACTTGATTGACGGAGATTTCTGTGGAAATCTGTTCAGCATAACATTAATCAATCTTTGTATTTCTAGAGAGTTTAATGTCACTCATTAACCCAAATGAATCTACCCCAGAACTTGAAACTCAAACATATGAGAGTTTGTTTGATGACCTTGCGCTAAGTAGAGAATTAAGTGCAAATCTGGTTGGATTCTGCCGTTATCTCCGTCATCATGGACTGAGCCCCGGCTTGGGGGAACAAATGGATGCATTAAACGCTTTGCAAGAGGTGGAACTTGAAAATCAAGCTGCTTTCAAAATGGCCCTTCGTACAACTTTGGCTAAGAGCCTTGAAGAGCAGAAGATTTTTGATGAACACTTCTTTTCCTACTGGTTTGTCTGGGAAAGTGCGCAAAATCTTCACAAGTCTATCAAACCGAAAAAAGAGGGACCTATCCCAGATCTAGTTGACAAAAAGTTACAAAAACAGGTCTTTGTTTCAATTAGTGATTGGCTGGGAGCTGCGGAGACGGCTGAAGAAGAAAAAGAAGCTGCTGGTTACAGCCCTTTTGAAACCAACTCGGAGCGAGATTTTAGTACTTTTCAGGCCGAAGAGCTTACTGAAGTGATGCAGCTGATTAATGAAGTAGGCAAGGTTCTGGCTACTCGTTTCAGCCGCCGGACGATGAATTCAAAACACCGGGGAAATATTGATTTGCGCCGCACAATGCGCTTGAGCTTGCGCCGTGGAGGAGAGATTCTGGAATTGGCTCGCCATCAGCGCAGACGCCAGCGTTTGAAATTGGTACTGCTTTGTGATGTGAGCAAATCGATGGATCTTTATAGTCGTTTTCTAATCCAGTTTATTTACGCTTTTCAGTTTATTTACAGCAGGATCGAAACTTTTGTTTTTAGTACTTCCCTGCACAGAATTACTGAAATCCTGCGTAGAGAAGAGATACACTGCGTACTTGAACAACTTTCCGGTACTATTCCTGATTGGTCTGGTGGTACAAAAATTGGTGCATCTCTGGAACAATTTGTCAGTCAACATGGACTTAAACTTGTGGATTCTCAAACCGTTGTGCTTATTATTAGTGACGGATGGGATACCGGTGATGTTGATTTGCTGGAAAGCAGTATGCGCTTTTTAAATAAACATGCGCGTAATGTAATTTGGCTCAATCCCCTGAAAGGGAGCCCCGGATATGAACCTAAAACACTTGGAATGAAGGCGGCATTACCGCATATTGATATTTTTGCTTCTGCTCATAATCTCAACAGCCTCAGAACACTGGTAAGTCAGTTAAGCAGGATCCAGTCTGGTCAAAGCAATAGTTGTGGCTTGTGAGTTAAATAGTCATTCTTCTTTTATTTTTAAAATTAAAACTTAAATTTTTTTGAAAAACGCCATGACCTTATATACACTCGATAATTCAACACCTGAATTTCCAGAGTCTGCTTTCATTGCACCGGACGCTAGCCTTATCGGACGTGTCAGGATTGGAGAATATTCCTCAGTCTGGTTCAACGCAGTTCTCCGTGGAGATATGGAACATATTAGTATTGGCGACGAAACAAGTTTTCAGGATTTAAGTATGGGACACGCTGATCCAAGATTTCCACTGATTATTGGAAATCGTGTAACGGTTGGACATCACTGTGTCATGCACGGTTGTAAAGTAGAAGATGACTGCCTGATCGGTATGGGTGCGGTTTTGATGAATGGAGTGAAAATCGGCCGAGGCAGTATAGTAGGGGCAGGAGCAGTTTTGCTAGAAGGAATGGAAGTTCCTCCTTTTTCAATGGTTGCCGGTTCTCCGGCAAAAATCCGAAAAACTTATGAAGAAAGTATTTTAGCGAATATCCGCACAATGTCACAGATATATGTGAAACGCGCGATACGTTACCGCGAGCAAAATATAGGTGTGATTATATGAAGGTTATGGTATTCCTAACTTGCTTATATACGAAACAGTAATACTTAATCATCAGATATTATTAAGTAAATTATTAAATAACTAATTGATAATTAACATCTATTAAAAAAACTTGTTTTTGTACAACTCTTTGATAGTATGTCGCCACGACAGAGTTGGTTTTGTCTGGGGGTACCTTTTAGTACTATGTTCTGTATTCATAATTGATAACTCTGGAAACGGATAGATATGTGTTTCCTTAAAGGGGCACCTCCTATAAGGTTTGAAAGATATTTTATTTGAAAAAGTTATTTTGGATATAATTATACTTCAAACTTCATATTAGCCACTATCAATCATTTCAAGGAGAGTTCAATGTTTAAATTATTAACCAGAAAAATTCCTATATCATCAATTTTAGCTACTACCTTTTCGGTACTGCTTAGTTTCAGCACCTCAGTTTTTGCGGGAGAGTTATTAGTCTATTCAAGTACAGATGCTGACAATCTTAAGTATTATATGGAGGAATTTCAGAAAGATAACCCAGATATCAAAGTTAATGTTGTCCGTGAATCAACAGGAACCATGGCGGCTAAGATGATGGCAGAAAAAGATAATCCGCAGGCTGATTTCCTTTTTGAAATGGCTGCCACAGTAGCCCTTAATATGGAAGCAGAGGGGATGTTCTATGAATATACACCTAAGGGAATGGATAAAATTGATCAACGCTACGTAGATAAGTCCGCGCCAGTGACCTGGGTTGGTAATTACGGTTGGGCGGGATGCATTTGCTGGAACCGTATCGAAGCTGAAAATCTTGGCCTGCCGAAACCGAAAACCTGGGCAGAATTAGCGAACCCAATATATAAGGGCCATATTTCTATGCCTAATCCAGCATCATCAGGTACGGGTTACCTTGATGTTTCCAGTTGGATTCAAATCATGGGTAAAGAAAAAGCATGGAAATACATGGATGCTCTGCATAAAAATGTTGCAGTATATACTCATTCAGGTTCCAAGCCATGTAAACAGGCTGGTTCCGGCGAATTTGCGATTGGTATTTCATGGCCTGGACGGGCAATCAAAATCATCAAGGCCGGCGCACCGATTGACATGATCATTCCTGAAGAAGGTATTGGCTGGGAAATGCAGGTAGTTGCAATTATGAGTGGCACAGACAATCTGCCAGATGCAAAACGCCTGATGGACTGGACCTTAGGTAGGGGGATGTCCTTGTTTGGTGAACGGCAGTCAATTATCGCCGATCCTTCCAAAATTACAAAAGATCCAGATCTACCGGATTTCTACGATGAAGTTCAGGCTAAACTGATAAATAACAATTTTGTTTGGGCTGCTGCCAATAAGACCCGTATAGTCGGAGAGTGGAAACAGCGTTACGACGGGAAAACGGAACCTAAAAAATAAACACTTTTTAGATTTTTGATGTTTTGTTTGACAATCATTAAAAACTAATAAATTGGGCTGGGCATCCCTAAGTATCAATTCTGCCCAACTCTCCTCTAAATTCTTAGTACTCATTAAAATAAATTAGAAATTAGCAGACGTCAAATGAGCGGTTACAAATTTTTTGTTTTTTTGAAAGTAATATAATGAGCGAAAAATCAATTCCCACTTTTCTATCAGTAGAAAAACTCAGCAAGAATTTTGGTTCATTTGAGGCTATACAAGACATTTCTATTGAGATTGAAGAAGGAGAATTTGCCTGTTTTTTGGGGCCATCCGGCTGTGGTAAGACAACACTTTTACGCTGCATTGCGGGGTTGGAAAAACAGTCTTCAGGAAGCATTACCCAAAAGGAAATAGAAATTTCCATGCTACCTCCATCTGCAAGAGATTTTGGTATTGTTTTCCAATCTTATGCTCTTTTTCCTAATTTGACAGTGTTTTCTAATATATCTTATGGCTTGATCAATCATAAGTGGGGGAAAGATAAAATTACTTCAAGGGTCAACGAACTGCTTGATCTCGTAGGTTTGAAATCCCATATGGCAAAATACCCTGGACAGTTATCCGGTGGCGAGCAACAGCGAGTAGCTTTGGCAAGGGCTCTTGCTACATCTCCAGGATTACTGTTGCTCGATGAACCGTTATCAGCTCTGGATGCTAAAGTGCGTGTGTATCTCAGAAAACAGATAAAAGATCTACACCGCAAGCTTGGAATCACAACGATCATGGTCACTCATGATCAAGAAGAAGCACAGTCAATGGCAGATAGGATTTTCGTCATGAAAGACGGTAAAATCATCCAGTCCGGTAGTCCAAAGGAAATCTATGAAAAAGCTAATTCGTCTTTTATTGCAGATTTTATAGGCATAACTAATTTCATCGATGCTATGGTCTTGAAAAAAAACAAAGTAGCCTGCAATGCTTTTGAGGTGAATTGCGATACGGAAGATCTAAATTTGGGTCATCCTGTCAGGTTGGCTATTAGGCCTGAATCCATCAAAATTAACCATACAGTTTCAGATGTTGAAAATTGTGTAGGCGCTGTCATTATGGAAAATGAATTCCTAGGGCCGTTTCTGAGAATTTATGTTGAATCAACTTCTTTATCTAATGAATTACTGATGATTGATGTAGCTAGTAATTCATTTACGGAGATGGATTTAACACCTGGTACGCAAATTCATATTGCTCTTCCTCCGGATCAGATAAGAGTTTATCTCCGTGATTGATCTCTCCATTTTCAAAAACTTCAAACTTCCTGAATTTAGAAGAAGCAAAGATCTAAGTGATAGGGTGGGCCAGTTCATGCTGGCAAGCTATATTTTGTTCTTTTTGTTGTTTCTTGTCTTTCCCCTTGGTACGTTGATTATGAAAAGCGTCCAAGATCAAAAAGGTAATTTCGTAGGCTTAAAAAACTATCTTCTTTACCTACAGGAACCAGCGCTTTTCCAGTCGTTTTTTAACAGTTTGTTCATTGCAATTGCTTCAACCATAATTGTTGTTCTTTTGGCCTTTTCATTTGCCTATGCTCTAACCAGAACATGCATACCATTCAAGGGGTTTTTTAGAGTCATTGCTCTAATTCCTTTGCTCAGTCCATCGATTCTTGCAGCAATTGCTTTAGTCTATTGGTTTGGGAACAAGGGTATCCTGAAGGCACTTCTTTTCGGCAATTCGATTTACGGACCGATCGGGATAATTTTTGCTTCTGTATATTGGACGTTCCCTCACGCCTTGATGATCCTGAGCACATCTTTATCACTCTCAGATTCACGTCTTTATGAAGCTGCGGAAGTTTTAAAGACATCCAGGTTGAGAGCGTTTCTAACCATTACCATTCCAGGCGCACGTTACGGTATAATTAGCACTTCTTTTGTAATTTTCACCCTGGTATTTACAGATTTTGGTGTGCCTAAAGTGATTGGCGGAAATTATAATATGCTGGCGACCGATATCTATAAGGAAGTTGTTGGTATGCAGAACTTTCAGATGGGGGCCGTTATCTCACTGGTTTTGTTATTACCATCACTAATTGCCTTTTTCATTGACCAGTATTCAAGGAAAAAGCAAATCTCTCTTTTGACATCACGCTCAGTTGTTTTTAAACCAAAAAAGAGCTTTGCAGTTGATAGTCTAATGCTGAGTTATTGTGCCTTCATCACATTGATCATTCTTCTCATGATTGGCATGGCACAATTCGGAGCACTTGTTAAATATTGGCCTTATGACCTTTCTTTTACTCTAAAGCATTATCAGTTTGAAGTGGCAGGCCTTGGATGGGAATCATTTTACAATTCTATTCGTCTAGCTTTTTATACTGCTATTTTTGGTACAGTTATAATATTCGTTGGTTCATATATTGTTGAAAAACTTAGATCTGATGAAAGACTCCGCGGAATTCTTCAATTATTTACCCTAATGCCCATGTCTGTTCCGGGCTTGGTACTGGGCCTGGCCTATATTTTTTACTTTAATGCCGAAGACAACCCTATAAATTTTATCTATGCCACCATGACTATTCTGGTGATCAATACTATTGTACATTTCTACACCGTTTCACATCTCACGGGAGTTACCGCATTGAAGCAAATGGATAAAGAATTTGAGTCAGTGTCATTATCTCTCAAAATACCTTTATATAAAATGTTCTGGAAAGTAACATTGCCGGTTTGCCTTCCGACTATCTTTGATATTTCGATCTACCTTTTTGTAAATGCAATGACGACAGTATCCGGAGTGATTTTCCTTTACACCTATAATACTACTTTGGCCTCAGTGTCTGCGATTCATCTTGATGAACAAGGTGATGTAGCAGCAGCAGCTGCAATGGCAATGTTAATCGTCTATGTTTCTGTACTGGTGCGTATCATTCACACAGTTTTCACAAAAGGTGTTTTGCGAAGAACGCAAGCATGGCGACAAAATTCCCTTACTGTTGTAGAAGAAGTAAGAAAAGCATGACTTCCACTAAATATGATTTTGTATCACCCCCAAATTCCACTGGTAAACTCTTCATAACTTGTTTCCCTGGGCTCGATGAAGAGAAAGTCTTTGATCTCGAAATTCTTCAAAGCACTTTTTCAGACTTGGTTGGATTAGGCTGTACCACGATTGTTTCTCTCGTTGAAGATAAAGAGTTTGAGGAAATCTGTGGCAAAAAGATTTTTCTTGAACATATCAGAAAACATGATTTCCAATGGTATCATCTTCCTATAGTTGATTATAAGGTCCCGGAGACAGATTTTTTTCGAAATTGGAGGCGTGTATGTCACACACTTAAGCAGGAATTTCAGAGAGGGAACAGCATCGGATTGCACTGTAAAGGTGGAATTGGTCGTTCTGGAACAGTTGCAGCAATGCTACTCATTGAATATGGTAAAGAAAATTCAGTAGCTATCGAGCAGGTTCGACAAAAAAGAAAAGGTGCCATAGAGAACCAGCTTCAGGAAGATTTTGTTCGAAATTTTAGCATTGAATAAGATTTATTTGAACAACTTTGAACCAAGACACATCTCAATTAATAAATTCACCCACAGAAAAAGTGGTTGATATTATTAATGCTGCATTGTCAGCAGATATTGAAATATTGTTTTACAGAAGTTATTCACATTAAAGCACTATTCGGTTTTTGGATTTTTGTTAATGATAGTGCCGAACCATAAAAATATGTGCTGCATATCCTATAATACTAAGTGGACAAAAAAAGATTTTAGCTACAATAAATTTAGGTTTTAGATGATTTCTGACTCTAAAAAAGTAAATATTATCGGCTCCGGCATTGTTGGTTTGTGTTGTGCCCTTCACCTCCAACGTGAAGGCTGGGACGTGACTATGATAGATAAAGTCGGTCCAGGTGAATCTTGTTCTTATGGTCATGCGGGGGTACTCTCAGAAACTTCCGCGCTACCGAATGCGATGCCGGGAGTAATTTCGAAAGTCCCCAAATGGTTGCTTGACCCTGAGGGACCACTTTACATCCGTATGAGATATTTACCCCATCTTTTACCATGGCTGTTTCGTTTTGTTAAAGCTGGTACCGAAATCGAGTCTGAAAATACTGTACGAAGTCTTCTTGAACTCAATGCGGGTACAGTTGAAAAATATCAGAACTTAATAAATAGTTCTCAAGTCAAGAGTTTGATTAGGTCTTCAGATTATTTGAATATCTATCAAAGCGAATCTTCATACAAACATGCTTCTGCTGGCTGGGAATTATTACAGAGACACGGTGCGCAGTTGAGAATGCTTACCGGGGGAGAATTACATGAGTTGGAGCCAATGCTTGCCCCTTCATATATTCGAGCAGTAATGATCGAGAATCAAGGCTATGCAACAAATCCTTATCGACTGGTACAGGTCTTGAGCGAGCAGTTTTCTTTAGGTGGTGGAGTATTTTTGCGAAGGGAAGTTAGAGAAGCACGCGTATTAGCAGATGGAAATGTGAGGCTGAATTTAGATCTTGGTTATGTTGAGTCAAGGAATCTTGTGGTGGCTGCTGGAGCTTGGTCCCACCAAATTACAGCCCAACTAGGAGTTCGCATTCCTTTGGAGACAGAACGTGGCTATCATGTCATGCTCGCTCATCCAGAGGTGCAGCCCAGACATGTTATAATGGAATCAGAACATAAATTTGTGGCTACTCCAATGGAAATGGGAATAAGGTTTGCCGGCACAGCAGAACTTGCAGGTTTAACGGCATCTCCTAACTACGAGCGTGCCGATATTTTATTGCGTTTAGGTAAGCGTATGTTTCCGGGACTTTCCGGAACTGAAAAAACAGAATGGATGGGACACCGCCCAAGTCTTCCTGATTCACGTCCAGTAATCGGTAAATGTCCGGATATACCCAATGTCTTATTTGCTTTTGGACATGGTCATCGTGGACTGATCGGTGCTCCAATGACAGGAGAAATTATTGCTGACTTGATGGCAAAGCGCCAACCCAAAATCGATATTACTCCCTTTCGTCCAGAACGTTTCTAGTTTAATATCGAATATTTTTTAATAACAGAAAAACTGCAGAATTATACTTGATAGCTCAGCAAGAGTATAAGAGTGAGCGGTTATATAAACAGAATGCTTAGATTAAAATATGAAATGCGCAACTCTAGCATCAGGCAGCAATTTCACTTGATTCACGTGCGTTGAGTATGGCGACAAATGCAGTTTCGAGTTCAGAAGGTGAGAGTTCTTCAAGTGCTGTATGGTCACTTTTCAGGGTGCTGTTAATAAACTGAAGTTGTGGTTCTTTGGAAACATAACCTAATTGATTCAATTGTTGGTCTAATGTTTCAAAAACTCTCAAACGCAGTTGCTCACTAGTTTTTACATCTTGTTCAAGAATCCGCTGACCATCAAAGTTAGTAGTGTTTATCTCGCCTTTGTATGATTGCATTGCGAGAGTTTTGTCTCCCTTTAACTCTAATGTTACAATGACTGATGTGATGATCACAGAAGTCACGCAAAAAATTAGTAAAACCAATTCCATATTTCCCCCATTTGATTGTTTCAAGGATACGGAAACTGTGTCCGTTCTTTATTTTTTTCAAACTTTGAGACTTAGAGTTGAACCGAGTTTGATATATATTTTTAAAGTTTGTGTTTCTGAAGGTTCAATTAGACTGACCAGAGATTATGCAGAAAACAGACCAGCAAAAAATTCTCTACTTTGACTTACCAGACAATTTTTCCGCAAATCAGTAATCCGAGTGAATATTTTCTGCAAATTTGTTGATACATTAAATGCTTTTTGTACGTTCTAGATGAATGACAGAATTGCTTCAATCTGGCACTGAAATTGTATTACAAACTGGACATCAAAAGCTTATAGAACATTCATCTCAATTGATCATGATAAACTCATTACTGTTCATACGTTCTGGCGCAATACTGATCCATTTTTGTCTGATACTGGTGTTTGCGGCACCAGTATGGGCTGTACGCGTAAAGGATGTAGCAGGAATACGGGGTGCACGTGACAATGAATTGATTGGCTTTGGTATAGTTGTTGGTTTGGATGGTACCGGAGATTCGCAGGAAAGTTTGCTTTCAAGAAAGCCAATCGTTAACGCATTGGAAAGGATAGGAATTAGCTTAAGGAGTCAGGACATTCTAGGACGAAGTATTGCGGCGGTTTGGCTGACGGCGACTCTACCGCCTTTCGCAAAATCTGGGCAACGTCTTGATATTACAGCCGCGACTATAGGTGACGCGGTTTCTCTGCGTGGTGGAATTTTGATTATGGCACCGTTACGGGGGCCAGATAGACTTGTTTATGCGGTGGGACAGGGCCCAATTGCGGGGATTCCGAAAGGAGTTAGTCGTGCGATTGCGTTGCCGGATGAGGAATTGGCTAAATTGCCGATCGGTTCAAGAATGGTCGCTTCTGTCGGTCAAATAATTGGCGGAGCACTTGTTGAACGGGAAATTAGTTTGAATCTGAACAGTCGGGCCAGATTGTTTATGAATTTGCACTCACCAGATTTCACCACTGCTTTTCGTCTTGCAAAACTGATCAATCAGAATTTAGGTTTCCGGAGTGCACGTGCACAGGATGCTGGTACAGTTGAAGTTTCTGTACCTAGCAGTTATTTGGGTAATACCGTTGAACTTGTTTCTTTCATAGAAAATTTGGAAATTTCTCCGGATCATACTGCCAAAGTTGTACTCGATGAACGCTCCGGAACGGTGGTGATGGGAGGCAGTGTGAGAATTTCACCAATTGCTATTTCGCAAAACGGATTAAATATTCAGGTTAAACTTCAAACTCCAAACCAGCAAAATGAACAGGGTGTGTTGGCAGAGGGTGAAATACTGGATGCCAGTGTTTTTATGCTAAAAGGCGGTGCGGACTTAAAGGATATTGTAAACGGTTTTAATAAAATAGGTGCTTCAAGCAGAGATTTGATTGAGGTGCTAAAAGCAGTAAAAACAGCAGGAGCACTTCATGCGGAGTTGGTGATACGATGAAATTATCAATGCCATTGCCTTTGTCTGCACTGACTCAACAGGCAAATCAACTGAAGAAACTCCCTCAGTCAAAAGGTGTTTCTGATGACGCTAAACTGCGTGAAGTGGCCAATGATTTTGAAGCAATATTTATTCAGCAGATGTTAAAAACTATGCGAAAAACATCTTTTGAATCGGATCTGCTGCCAAAATCTGAAGGAGAAAAAGTTTTTCAATCTCTGCTAGATGAACAGTATGCTCTGATTTCAGCCAAGTCTGGAAGTCTGGGTCTCGGAGAGATGATCTATCAGCAATTAAAACCAAAGGCGGATAAGAAATAATAAAACACTAAAGTTTTGTGATTAAACAGCCGATACTTGCAATAAGGTGTTCATACGAGAAATCCGGGATTAAAAAACAAAAATCTTTCGGATCCGCGAATCACCTTAGCTGAGGCCCAAAACTGAAGTGGCAATTTCTGCTATTTTCTGGAATTTTTTTCCTGAATCTTGTTATTTAACACGCCCTATGGGCCTTCTCAGATTAGTGGACTGAACCTTTATTGTTGCGCTCGTCTGAGTCTGCGGGTATGCTTGTCGGCTTACACCGGACATTCTCGCAGAATTAGGGAACTTAACATTTAACATTAAAAGGTGGATATGAAAATTACTGGACAACAACCCCCCGAATTTCATGGAGTAAAGGGAGGAACTGCTAAAGAAAATCAGAAAACCACAGATCGTTCCGGAGGTGTCGGGGAAAATTTGGAAACGCCTGACAAGAATTCTACGTTTGTGATGAATAAAATAAAAAATCGAATTTCCACTGAACCGGAAGTACGAGCGGATCGGGTTGCAGATCTTAAAGCCAAGATAAAAGGTGGTGAATTTAAGGTAGATTCTCAACGTCTGGCAAAGGCCATGTTGGATGATGCTTTAAGAGAAGATACGGTCTGAATCATAAGCACATGAAATAATATGGTGTCTATGGCGAACCTTTAAAAAAGGTGTTATGGAAGAATTGCTTAATATTTTGCGACAGGAAGTCGAACTGCACGAGCAGTTGATTTCGATGCTGGAGATAGAATTCGAAGGTTTTGGCCGATTACGTGGTTCAGAATTGTTAAAACTTCAGGGAGAGAAGTCTCGCTGTGTACGTGCCACTGTCCGGCTTGAGAATGAGAGAATTCAGCTTGTGGATAAGCTTGCCGATTCCTGGGAAATGACTACGAAAGAACTTACATTGAGTGTAATTATTAGTCATGCGACTGAGGAATTCTCAGCACCACTGCAGCAATGTTTTGATCAATTGAAGAGTTTAATATACAAAATTCAAAAGATTGCTGATAAAAATTCTCTTCAGGCATCAGGCCGTTTAAAATCGGTTGAGTCTTCGATCCAGTTCATGAGCCAACTCCAGAACGGTCCTCCGACTTATTCCGATGTGGGAAAAATACAAACAGCGACGAGTATAATTTCTCGCACAGAAGTCTGATTTTATTGTAGCTAGGATCTTTTAGGAACCTTTATTATTTCTTCATTTTTACCATGTCTTCGCTCAATAGTTCCTTAAATTTGGGACAACGCGCCCTGAGTATTAATCAGCGCGCAATGCAAACAGTTGGGCATAACATTGCCAATCAAGAGACCGAAGGCTTCTCTCGCCAACAGGTGCGCTCAGGCACGTCTGCACCGGATCCAACTGGTGTGGGAGGCGGAGCCGATGCGCAACCAACCTCACGGGTTTACGACAAATTTGTGCAGCGCAAAATTCTCCAAGAAAATCCCCGTTCTGGAATGTTTAGGTCACGTGGAGAGTTTCTGCAAAAAATAGAAATAATTTTTAGTGAAACAGAAGGTAACGGTTTACACAAAGCCTTAAACGAGTTTTGGAACTCGTGGAGTCAACTTTCAAATCAACCTGAATCTGAATCTGCGAGGATGCAAGTAAAGGTAAAAAGTGATGTACTGGCTAGTCGTTTTCGTGGAATGTATTCCCAACTCAGTGGTTTGCGCAAAGAAATTAATGGACGCCTCGTGGCGACTGTTAACAAGGTAAATGAGTTGGGTCAAAAAGTAGCTGAGTTGAATCGCCAGATTAATTCTTTTGAAGGAGGAGGACATCGTTTAGCAAACGATATGCGTGATGCACGAAATCAGGCAATTGAAGAATTGTCAGATTTAGTTGATGTAAATTCCTTTGAGGATCCCAATGGACGTACCACGGTAATTATAGGCCGTGACTGGACTCTTGTTGAAGGAAATAACCACTACCAACTTGAAGGAAAAATGAAGGGTGGCGAATTGGGGATGCTTAATATTGACGGTGTTTCAACAAACGATAACCGTCGTGATTTGACTAGAACTTTTCGTGAAGGTGAAATGAGCGAAATGTTAAGAATGCGAGACTCTACAATCGTAGAGTATCAGAAAAATCTTGACGAAATAGCTTTCAGTCTTGCAGGAAAGATCAACAAGATTCACGCTTCTGGTACCGGAATTAACTCCGCGAAAGAAATGATGAAGAGTACCTTTGGTTTAAATTCTACTGCACTTAATCAACCCCTGCCTTTTTTGAAAGATGGTATTTTTCAGCTCCATTTGGTCGATCCTTACAATGAAATATTGGAAACGTACGAGATAGAAGTACAGGCAGGTAAAGATACACTTCCGGAAATCGTGAAGCGCCTCAATCAAACTGTCAACGATCCCGGATTATTAAAGGCTTCAATTGAAGGAGACGGTTCATTGCTCTTGCAAAGTGGTACTGATTACAAGTTTATTTTTGGTGAAGATCAATCCAGCCTCGCCAAGGTTCTTGGTTTAAACAGTTTCTTTGATACTCTTAAAGGTGCAGAAGATATTCAGTTGAGTGGTCATATTCTTGATAACACAAATAATATTTCTACAGGCAAAGATCTTATTTCAGGAGATAACCGGATCGCGCTGGAAATTGCTAAGCTGCAGACAAGGCCAACCATGAGGGATGATACCATGACTTTTGACGAGTATTACAATGGTGTGCTCACAGGCATGGGATTAGAAATTCAAAGAAATAATACTGAAAAGGCACAACAGGAAAGTATGGTAAAGCAGTTCAAAGAAATTCGGAGTTCAATCAGTTCAGTTAACATGGATGAGGAACTGGCAAACATGATGCAGTACCAGAAAGCTTATGAAGCCTCAGCACGTTTTATCAATACTGTTGATAACATGATGGAAACTGTTATTAATATGTAAAATAAGTTTTAAAATGAATGGATAAAAGCTTTAAAAACGTATCATTTTGATCTTCTAGGTGTTAAACAATTATTTATTGAAAAATGTTAGGAAAAACTTTAACTCGAATCAAAAATTCTTTTAAATGCGAGTGACTGAGGTTACAAAACGTGACCACGTAATTGACAATATACAAAGATCTTCAGGTAAGCTTCAGGATATACAAGTCCAGATGGCAACAGGTCGACGTTTGAACAAAACGTCTGATGATCCGATAGGTGCGGCAAGATCACAGGATATTGTTGCTACTATGTCTTCACAAAAACAATTGCTCCAGAATGTTGAAGACAACATCGCATGGCTTCAGCGTTCCGAACTGGAAATCAGTGGTATTAATGAAATGTTAGGGCAGATACGTACTTTAGCGCTTTCCCAGTCGGGTAGCGATTCTAACGAAGAAACGAGGCAGATGGTGGCCCGTGAATTTTCTGCTGCTAGAAAAACTTTATTTGATACAGGCAATGCACGAGAGGGCAAGCTTTATTTATTTTCCGGGATCAAAAGTCTTTCTCCGGCATTGAAAAAAAACGATATCTTTCAACCAGCTAAAGTAGATAAAAAAGGAGTTGTGCAAAAAGACATCCGTGATTTACTTGATGTAAATCAATTTCGGGCACAATTTGAGGGATTTTCCTCAAACAATTATCGAATCAAAGTCACAAAAAGTGGAGTCTGGGGACAGGCAAGGATTAAAATTTCGGATGATGGAGGCAGAACATGGAGCAAAGAGCAAACTTTACGTCCTGTAACACATGTTTTTAATCCTGATGGAAAGCAGAATGATCAGGTTGTGTTAAAATTTTCGGATCAGGAGGGTCGTCTAGGTAATGTTCTTCCGAGACAATTTGATTTTAATTCTGAGAAGTCAGCGGAATTTGACATAGATTCACTGGGGATTTTATTCCCTGAAGGGATTGAGTTTGTCTATCAACCGAATCCGGAAGTGACTTATAATGGTTCTGTTCATAAAAAAGAAGCCCTAATTTCAAATGGGCTTACTATTCCGGTTAATGTGACTGCTAAGGAACTGTTGCTTGGAGGAGAAGAAGATGGGGTAGACACGTTTTCTTTGCTTGCTACTATGGAGCGTGCCCTTATAGCGAATGATGGCATTGCGATTGCAAATCGTTTAGGCGAGCTAGAATTAGCACAAAACCAGATTTTAAAACAACAAGCGGATATTGGTAACACAATTCGTGAACTCTATGCAACTCAGGCAAAGATAGAAAACCAGCAGTTTGAGAAAGAGAGGCAACTTTCGGATATTCAAGATCTCGATATTGCAGAAGCAACTGTTGACCTGAAAGTCGCTGAAGCTAACAACAAACTATCACTTAATACAGGTGCACGTTTAATCCAGCCGACACTATCTGATTTCCTGCGCTAATTTATCAAATTTTTTTGAAATATTTTCAGTTCCTTTAAATATAAGGAACCAATCGTTTAAAAGGTAAGAAGCTATGCTCATACTGACACGGAAGTCGGGAGAAAGCATAACCATTGGTGATGATGTAAAGATCACGGTGGTCGAGGTCAAAGGCAAACAAGTGCGAATTGGAATTGATGCGCCCCGGAGTTATATCATCCACAGAGAAGAAGTATATATTTGCATTCAGGAAGAAAACAGGCGTGCAGCTGAAGAGTCGCCACTTTCTTTAGCCGGACTTAAAAATCTTTTAGGTAAACTCTAATCCAAATCAAATATATATGCTCATTCAAACTTCGCGTTTCGGCGAGATTGAAATAGAAGAAAATCAGATAATAACTTTACCCTCTGGTTTAATTGGCTTTTCCGAAGATCGTCGTTTTGTAATAAGAGAAGATGAAGCAGCGTCTCCTTTCCGTTGGCTCCAGGCTGTTGATAATGAGGTGCTTGCTTTTGTTATGATTGAACCACATGTCTCTATTTCAAATTATGAACTTGAATTAACTCAAGATAATTTAAAGAAATTGAAAGCAGAAAGTATCAATGACTTGTCAGTATTTGTCCTAGTTACGATGGCCAAAAAAATGGAAGAAGTAACGGTAAATCTTCAGGGGCCGTTGCTTTTTAATTTGGAAAAACGTCTTGGATTACAGTTTATAATACAGGACGGCAAATACTCCACACGCCATCCTTTATTCAGTGAAAATGCTAAAACCTCAACTGCTTCATCTCAGGAAAACCCCGCAGAAGTATAGCAGTTAACCACAAACTAATTTAGATGAAAACAGTTCAGTTCGTTATCTGCTTTGCAGTTGAAAGTCTTGTCCAATCAAGGTTTCTGACAGCAAACACTCTAGAATGAGTGATTTTCAAAGCCCCCTCACTGCTACAGCAGTCAGACGAATATGTTTAGACAATGGACTCGATATTTCAGACAGCCAATGGCAGCTGCTAGAAAAATGGGCCGCTTTATTGCTGGAGTTAAATCAAAAAATAAATTTGATTTCCCGTAAAGAAACCGAATTTTTGTGGGAAAAACAAATCCTGCCCTGTCTCGCGTTGTTGATTTTTCGGAAATTCAGTACTGATACGGAAGTTTGTGATTTCGGTACAGGCGGAGGATTACCAGGAATAATACTGGCGATTGTGCGTCCTGATTTACGCCTGACTCTGCTTGATTCAAGGCATAAAAAAATCGAGGTTGTGCAGCAAATGATCGATAGCTTAAAACTTTCAAATTCCCAAACTGTACTTGGACGCGGGGAAGAATTAGGTAAACAGAGTCTGTGGCATCAAAGGTTCCCGTTCCTGACAGCAAGGTCAGTTGCACCTATGATCGACTTGGTCCGCTGGACTGCGGACTTACGGAAAGAGGAATCTGTGCTGCATATATTTAAAGGTGGAGAAATAAAGGAAGAAGTTTTTGCGGTGTCAAAAGAAGTTCCAGGAGTCAGGGTAAAAAAATCTCTCATGGTACTGAAGGGCTATCCAAAATTAGCGGAGAATCAAAAATATATAATTTCTTTTGATTTTTCCCCAAGCTGATTGCTGAACTGTGCGGCGCATTCAGTCCGTGAGGACAACAGTGAAGCTTTTCAGGAAGTTCTAAATACATATTAAAACAGCTGACATTTTTATGCGTTTAATTTCTGCAAATCTAAACGGTATCCGTGCCGCAGAATCAAAAGGGTTTTTTAAATGGCTTAAATCACAGGAAGCTGATGTGGTTTGTCTACAGGAAACTAGGATACAACCGGAGCAGTTAAGTGATATCATGCTCGAACCTGATGGATTGAAGAGTGCGTTTGAATTTGCTGTAAAAAGGGGATATTCTGGAGTAGGACTTTATTTTAAGAAAAAACCTGACCGAATACAAAAAGGCATCGGTTGGACAGAAATGGATACGGAAGGCCGTTTTATTCAGGCAGATTTTGGTAAATTAAGTATCGTATCACTTTATCTGCCTTCCGGAAGCAGTGGATATATCCGGCAAAACTTTAAATTCAAGGTGCTGGAATTTTTTGAAAGATGGCTGGTGGATGCCAAAAGATCTGGAAGAGAGGTTATCATCTGCGGAGACTGGAATATCGCGCACAAGGAAATTGATCTTAAAAATTGGAAAAATAACCAGAAAAACTCGGGATTTTTACCGGAAGAACGTGCATGGATGACAAAATTATTTACGGAGTACGGTTATGTTGATGTTTTCAGGAAATTGAATCCAAATCCTGATCAATATACCTGGTGGTCAAATCGAGGAAGAGCAAGGGAGAAAAATGTCGGATGGAGACTTGATTATCAGGTTGCAACTCCCGATATTGCAGTCAAGGCAATAACGGAGTCGATATATACAGCAGAGCACTTTTCAGATCATGCTCCGTTGATTATTGATTATGATTACTCACTTTGAGGACATTGCGCTAGTACTTCACTTATTCAAGATTAAAAACCCGATTAAATATGCGGCGTAAAAAATCCGCTTCCTGTTCTCCGTTCAAAGAATTTATTTTTGTACCATCCGGCTTAAAGAAGAGTAAAGTGACTTTGCCGACGTTGTGATATTCCGCAAACCAGCGGCCTTCTTTTGAGTTAAGGTTTGCAACCAGAAACCTTATTCTTCTTTCATATTCCGGTTTGAGCGAGTTGACCACTCGCTTGAGCGCACGGCAGGAAGCTCAACCGGGGTCATGAATTTGAACCACCACGTTATCTCCCTGTCCGATTGAATTTAGATTGTTATCTTCTTCCAGACTTTCATACCAAAGCCAGATAGCGAGCAACAGAATCAATACACTAGTAATTGTGACCAGCCAACGGGCATTTTGTCTGCGATTAGCTTTTTTAGATTCTTTTTTTTGTTTATGGGGTTTGCTCATACAAATCTCTCTTTGAGTCAATATTGCAAATATCTAGATTGATCATTGTGTCAATCATGGTACATTATCTCATTCTTTAAATACACACAATCCATCAATTGAGAATAATGGACATAATTAATTGGGGTGATTTCCGACGAGGTACATTAGCAATCTTACTCGTTATCATTCCAACTTTACTTTTGAGTAATTTCATTGAACCGGTGCTTCAGAGTCACCAGATCACAGGACCAGGTTTATGGCAACTGAAACGTTCAAAAGTTCCGGATACGGTGATTGAACCCTTACATGTACTGCGACTCAAACCCTATTTTTTTAAGTTCAGACTGATGAACGAAATAGAGTTAAGAATTGCTGATCCTGCTTTGTACAAAAAATATAAAAAAAAAATAGAATCGCAAATTACCTCAATTTCTATGCCTGCGGTGGAGTATATTTTTCTTGTTACTCTGGCGGCTTATTATTGGATTTTATGGTTTTTGACACGAAAATATTTTCCTGACGGTAAGGTCTGAAATACTCTAAGGTTGATGCGCAGAAGCTCCTAAAATTAAGGCTAATATTCAAAAATATTTTTTGCAGGAGCTTTAACAAAAATCTATTCTGAATTTTCTTCAAGCGGAAGTTCGAGTTGATTTTCTTCAGGCAGCTTGTTCATGTCAAGTTCGCTTAAGGTAGGCAGATATTTGAGATTGGTGAGGCCAAATACTTCAAGGAAATTTTTGGTGGTTCCATAAATTCCGGGACGGCCCGGAAGCATTTCACGACCTACGATACGAACTAGTTTCTGCTGCATTAAACGACGGATAGTGTGGGACGAATCGACTCCCCGAATAAACTCAATACCAGCCCTCGTGATGGGTTGTTTGTATGCTATAATGGCTAGAGTTTCCATGACTGCAGGAGAAAGTTTGATGGTCTTGACGGTTTCAAGCGCTTGAGCCCATTTTTTATGTTCCGGGAGTGTGTGCATCTGTAACCCGTCCGCAACCGGATCGATACGGAAAACGCGCTTGGTTTTTTCATAGGACAGATTAAGTTCCTCGACCATCTCTCTTATATCTTTTGTCTCAACTTCTCCAATTATTTCCACCAGTTTTTTGGGGGCAAGAGGATGGGTTGCAACAAATAAAATGGTTTCAAGAGCTTGTTTTAGTTCCAGTTTAGTCATAGGATCTTGAGAATTTTATTAATGCACATCATTCTGAACAAGTGATATGATAATGAATGAAATTCCAGTTATCAAAACTAGAAACACTAAAGCGGTAAAATGAAAATCTGCGTAAAGTCCAAAGGAAAAATCACTGAGAAGGCCTTTCAAATGCTGTAAATAAAGATCGCCGCAAAAAATCCTGCTAAAAGTTAGAGGATATTATGTATGAAAATCTATCGATGAACCAGAACAAAATTGAAAACGTGGTGAGTATGGGGCCAAGTTTTCTATTTTTCATCAGTCCTTTTATTCTCAGAGTAGCGTTTTAACTGCGCTAACTAGTGGACTGGCTAAATATTCACATTATCCTTATTCTTTAACATAACGCAACCCTTAATTGGGAAATATTATGGATAACTCCAGTATTGATTATGCAGAAGGACGGGTTTTTGATTTTGAGGACGAAAGTTCAATTCAGCCCAGTTTTCTGGAAACTTTTGATTATGCGGGGCCTCGGCAGCGTGTCAGCTATCAAATGACCGAGTTTACAGCAGTCTGCCCTTTTTCCGGATTGCCTGACACAGGAATAGTCTGGGTTGATTATATCCCCAGACAAAAATTACTTGAACTCAAAGCACTGAAATATTATTTTCTGACTTTTCGTAATGTAGGAATTTTTCAGGAAGGAGTAACAGCGCGTATTTTCAATGATTTGTACTCTCTGCTTAAACCTGAAGAATTACTGATTAAAACCTGTTACAGTACCCGAGGCGGTATAAACACAACCTGTACTATCGATTCTAATGAGCAAACATCCTGATTTATCTTTTCTACGTGAAGACACGCGTATAATTCTTTCCGGACGTGACCCTTACCGCTATGGTGGTTCAGTCAATCCTCCAGTATATCACGTTTCCACTGTGCTTGCGGAAAGTATAGAACAACTCAATTCACGTGATTATCTCGAAGAGAAAGGGGTGCAGGAAATGGCCTATGGCCGTAAAGGCACACCCACCTCGTGGGCTTTAGAAAATGCAGTAGCGGAATTGGAAGGCGGATACCGCTGTCTGACTTATTCATCCGGGCTTGGAGCCGTGACAGTGGCACTGCTGTCATTTCTGAAGGCAGGGGATCATTTGTTGATGACGGACAGTGTTTATGCACCGACACGCAAATTCTGTAACTCGGTTTTGAAGCGATTTGGAGTCGAGACCACGTATTATGATCCGCTAACAGGTGCAGACATTCGAACTCAGCTACGCCCAAACACAAAAGTCGTTTTTACGGAATCCCCCGGATCCCACACGTTTGAAGTACAGGATATTCCAGCTATTGCTGAAGTCGCACATGCTCACGGTGTGAAAGTGCTGATGGACAACACATGGGCCTCACCCTTGTTTTTTAAACCGTTTGAACACGGTGTGGATGTCTCGATTCAAGCCGGTACTAAATATATAGTTGGTCATGCTGACGCAATGCTAGGTACTGTTAGCACTACTAAAGAGGCCTGGCATGAACTTCTTGACTGCACGGGTTATCTTGGGCAATGTTCCGGTCCGGATGATCTATATCTAGCTCAAAGAGGTTTCCGTACTCTTGCTGTGCGTTTGCGACAACATCAGACAAGTGCGTTGAAGCTTGCAGAATGGCTGCAGGGTCGTCCCGAAGTAACGCAAGTTTTGTATCCTGCTTTGCCGGGTGCGCCAGGACACGAGATTTGGAAGCGTGATTTTCTTGGTGCCAGTGGATTGTTCGGAATCGAACTAGAACCATGTTCTGAAGAAGCATTAGTGGAAATGCTAAACGGCATGCGATTGTTTGGTATGGGCTACTCCTGGGGTGGTTATGAAAGTTTGCTCATACCAACAAATGTTCAGAAATTTCGTACTGTAGTACCGTGGCGTTTTGAAGGACCATTGTTGCGCATACACATCGGACTTGAGGATGTTGAAGATTTAAAGGATGATCTAAACGATGGGTTGAAGCGTCTGCGTAATTATTGCGGTTGATTTTATTCGAACGACACTATTTTTGAACCAACGAAAAAATTCCAAATGAATCTACTAATTGCTGATGATACAGCCGAAGTATTGAATTTTCTTCAAGATTTTTTTGTTAAAGCAGGACACTCGGTCTTATGCGCAAGAGATGGTGAGGAAGCACTAAAGATTCTTCAAAATGAGGAAATTGATGGAATTTTCTGTGCGTTGACTATGCCAAAACTTGGTGGTCTGGAGTTACTCAAGGAAGTACAATCAGCCAACAGCCGGCGTCCGCTAGTTATACTATGTCCACCCAATGATAGCGAAAACGCACTCAACGCGCTTCAGCTTGGCGCATGCGATTATCTTTTAAAAGCTATAAATCCACTTGAACTTCAGCGCACACTAGACAGAGTTGTATCATTACAAGAGGGTTTTCACTTTAGTGCTTATGCAATGGATCATTTGCTGCAGGAAACACGTACCTTGGAAATCGGCAATGATTTTACGGGTTTGAACCGTATAATCGCTTTCATGACACAGGATTTACCAAGTTATGGCATTTTAAACCAAGAACAACTGTTCCGTATGAATATGCTGCTCAAGGAAGCAATTGAGAATGCGATTTTTCATGGAAACCTTGAATTGCGTTCAGAAATGCGCAGAGAAAATCCTGAACTGTTTTATAAAACAGCGGCGCAAAAACGTGACATTGATCCTTATAAAGACCGGAAGTTAATCTTGCAGTATGATATCAGCCGTAACTCTGCAAAGTATGTTGTTCGTGATGAAGGGAAGGGATTTGTACATGCAGACTTGTTGGATCCGGCTGATCCAGACAATTTGTTGCGTATAGAGGGTCGCGGATTGATTATGATTATGAACTTTATGGATGAAGTTTTTTGGAATGATCGAGGCAACGAAGTTACCATGGTTCGTTACCGAAAACGTAAAACATGAAACAGATTTGATCCAATTTTAATGAAAATAGTATTGCCATTTTAAGATGATTTCCAGTTTTGTTTAAAGAAAACGGTTTTAGTACTTTGAAGAGGCCAATATCATTAATTGAATTAATATTTAATGAAGAGTTTCACTTTTTTGAACGAGAATTTTAAATACTTCCGAGTGTTCACGTTCCTTGTGTTTCCCATGCTTTTGCAAAGCTGTTCGGAAACCTTGACAACTCAGGTCCGGATTCCTGCGGCAGAGTTGTATCAAAATGCTATGGTCGCATATGAGGATGAATTTTACCTTGAAGCATTGAAGAAATTTGAAACCCTGGTTGAGGAATATTCTGGCACTAGGCTGGCGACACTATCCCATTTGAAAATGGGTGATTTGTATTTCTTGCAGCAAAAGTGGGAAGAATCAGAAAGTAGCTATAGACGTTTCCTTCTTCTTAATCCACGTACTCACCTCACACCTTATACGCTAAACCGCTTGATTGCACTCAATTATGATCGCAACATTTACGGTATATTTGTGAAATCACGCGATTACGATCGTAATATGGAACCTAATCGGGCTCTTATTCGCGAGTATCAACGTTTCTATTTGCTTTTTCCTCAAAGCACTTATTTGAAGGAAGTAAAGTCCTATCAGAAAAGAGCCCTGCGTGACCTTGCTGAAAACGAGTTACAAGTTGCGAATTTTTATTTTGATAAGGAAGCCTACAATTCCGCAATTGGACGTTATTTATATCTGCTAAAACACTACCCTAGTTTCCCACGAATAGCTAAAGTTGCTAAACGACTTATTGAAACCTACCGCTTGAATCAGCAGCCCAAACTTGCTGATGAAATGGAAAAAGTTCTGGAAGCATTTCGGGAGCGTAAATTGCTTGCGCAACTCAAGATGAGAGAAGAATGACTCTGCTGACCATTCGATTTAAAACAAAAAGTTATTTGTTTTTTTGTGTGGTAATCTTTTTTTTCTTTCCCGGATGTGCAGGACTTGATGGCGTCTTTCCAAAGTACAAACCTCAAAAGCCTGTTGAAACAAGTCCTCCACTTCCTAGTACAGAAAGTGTTACTCAAAAACAAGCCCAACTTTCTGAAGAAAATACCCAGCTACTGATAAAAATTGAGAAAATTCAGCAGCAACTGAGTAAAATCCAAAAACAACAAAAAGATCTGCGCGATGATTTTCTTATACTGCAAGAGCAATGGGAGATGAATTTTGTTTTGCTTGAGCGTTCTGTTGAAGAATCGCTTAGATCAAGTAAGGTTTCAGAATCCACAGCCTCAATGGTTTCAAACGTACTTGGGAAAAATTCCCTTCAGCAAAATGCAGGCAAGTCGAAAATATTAAAGCAGAAATCTCTAAAGCCGATTGAAAATTATTCTTTGTTGAAAAATACTGAAATGGGGGTAGCGAAACCGACTGTTTCGTCGGTGCGGCAGGAATTGGTTGAAAAAAATAATTCGGAATTCAAAGAGGAAAAAGAAGATGTTGAAGAGGAGCCTGGCTTTGTTGAAACTGGAGCAGCTAACTTAAATGATTTGGAAAATACGCTTGCATTGACTAATGATATTGATTTGCCTGATCCAAAAATTCGTGCACTTAAATTTTCAGATAGTTCAGTAAACATTCAAGCCACTGGGACAAGTGTGGGAAGTTTGCGAAGTGATTTTTCAGATCCGGATCTCGTTCCTCCAGAGGATCCGTTTATTTTGATTCGTCATCCCGGCGTTAAGAAAATTTATAATCAGGGTATGACCGCAGTCATTCAAAAAAACCATCATCAGGCAATTTTGGTGTTTGAAAATTTTACAACTAGATTTCCTGATAATATTGATAGCGATAACGCTTTTTACTGGATAGGGCGAGCTTACTTTGAACTCAATGAATGGGAAAAAGCGGAGGAGTCTTTCCGAAAAGTTCTTACTCGATATGAGCACCTTCCAACCTCTCAGGGTTATAAAACTTCGGATTCGATTTATATGCTTGGGAAACTTCAGCTTCAGAAAAATCTTGAGCAGCGTGCGAGTTATTATTTTGAGGAAGTGATCAAACGTTTTCCGGGTTCTGCCGCCGCTAGAAACGCGGAGCGTGATTTGGGAAGATGACTCATTTATATTATAAGTTTAAGAATCTCCGTATGAATAATTTCAACAATCAGTAAAGCGGCTATTGCTGAAATGTCGAATCCGCCAATAGGAGGTATGACTTTCCTGATTTGAAACAGAACGGGCTCCACTATGCTCTGGAGCCATCTTACGATTGGTGGGTAGTGTTCCTCATGCATAACCCATGAAAGCAGGACATAGATGACCAGCATATAACTGTATGCCCGTAACATCCATGCAAGCACATAGAGTAAAGATCCTGTGTCCATTTTCTATTCTGGTTTTTTTACGATTCAAGTTTTCGTACTCTCTCAAAAAGTTCGCCTAAGCGGTTAATGAGCGATTGAAGATGTTTCCACTGACTAACAGGTCTCCCAGGCATTCCTCCAATGACCTCTTTGTCCAAAGTGTTTGCTGTGATCACTGCCCGTGCAATCGCGGTAACGTTATTACCAACATTTACATTATCTCTGATTCCGGACTGTCCCCCCATAATTAAATGATTGCCGGTCTTAACACTGCCTCCTAATGCTGATTGCGCTGATATAAGAGATTGTTCACCAAGTTGGACATTGTGTGCAATCTGCACCTGATTGTCGATTTTGCATCCTTGCTTGATTGTCGTTGTACGAAAACGAGCCCGGTCAATGGTAGTGCACGCGCCAATTTCAACATCGTCTTCAAGATGGACATTTCCAACTTGAGGGATTTTCTGGTTGATGCCTTTACGTTGAAAATAACCATGACCGTCTGCACCAATCACTGCTCCTGACTGCAGAATAACTCTGTCACCAATTTCGGTTTTTTCCTGAACCACCACGTTTGGATAAAAAATGCAATCGGCGCCAATAACAACATCGGACATTATTACTGTACCTGCATGTAGTATTGTATTTTCGTCAATCCGCACGCCATCATAAATCACAACTTTAGGTCCGACTATCACATTCTTGCCGAGTTTTGCACTTTTGCTGACAACCGCGCTAGAATGAATTCCGGACTTCTTGGTGAGTCCTAGAATTTTAAGTTCAGTAGTGTTCAGTATTTTTGTGGCTGCCACATGGGTAGCCAGCGGATCAGAAGAAATCAGTATGTTTTGTCCCTGATATTTAACTTCGGACGAAACAACTAGCGCAACCTGGCTCGAATTAATCTCATCTACTGTGTTATCAACTTGTCTTGACATACCAGCAGGAGTTGGCACACTGTTTAATCCTCCTGGACTAGTAAGATATGCAAGTCCGCCGGGTTGCAGTGAGTCAAGTCCACAAACATGTGTAATTTGTAAATCTCCGTTTCCGGAAAATTCAACCTTAAGCTTTTTTGCAAGCTCTTTTAGGGAAATTGATTTAACAGTCATAATCTCATCCAATTTCATTTTGAAGAGGTCGTACAGAAACTTGACATCCTTTTGGAATACTCGGTGAATTTGGCTCCACCCTAATCAGGGCGTTTGCCTCCACTAGCGAACCAATGCTATTTGAGCTCTGGTAATCAAGTGGAATCACATGTTTTTCCCCATTTTTCTCGTAAAGTTGGCCGCGCATGAAATGCAGGCGTTTAAAGGTTTTCAAAATGTCATCATCTAGTTTTGCTTTAACCATTCCTTTTTCTACAATTCGTCGACCCATCAGTTTGCGTAATGTAGGACGTACAAATTCTTCAAACAAAACGTAGCTGGAAGCGGGATTTCCTGGAAGCCCAAAAACCAGAGTTTTACCACGCCGACCGAAAAAAAGTGGTTTTCCGGGTTTGAATTTTATTTTCCAGAAAATTTGCTCGACCCCCATTTCTATTAAAAGGGGTTTGGTAAAATCTTTGTCACCTACAGACATTCCACCGGAAATCAATGCCACATCAGCTTGTAGTGCTTCTTCAAACTCATTTTTTAGGGTTTCTGGAGTATCAGGAACCATTGACATTTTTACAATTTTACAGGATTCCTGTTTAACCATTCCAGCAAGCATATAACGATTAGATTCTCTGATTTGTCCATTTTTAAGGGTTTGTTTTACGTCAACCAATTCATTTCCGGTAGAAACGATGCTTATTTTCGGTACGCGCCGGACTGGAACTTCAGCAAACCCAAAAGTTGCCAGTACCGCCAATTGTGCTGGGCCGATGACAGTTCCTAAGGGAATAACAGTCTGCCCTTCTACGATGTCTTCTCCGTAAAATCGGATATTTTCCGATTTTGGAATCGCTTGGAAGAAGAGCACATTGGAATCTTCTAGTTCAATATCTTCCTTCATCACGGTCGTATCTGCACCCCGAGGAAGTGGAGCACCTGTAGCAATTTGTATACATTGTCCGGAAACGATCCGCTCTTCTCCGCTATCGCCGGCGGAAATATAACCCAGTTTTTTGAGACGCACCGGATTTTCCATTGAAGCGTCTGACAGATCCGCAGCTTGCACAGCATATCCATCGACAGCGGAATTGTCGAATAAAGGTATTCCATAGGGGGCTAAGACATCTTTAGAGAGCGCCAGCCCTTGAGATTCTGCTATAGGACACAGAGATTTTTCAAGAGGTATAACATTCTTAAATACCAATGCTCTGGCGCCTTCATAATCCAACATCACTTCCTATATTGTGTATTAGTGAAATTTGGGTTGCAAAGAAAAAACCAATTTTAAATCGTTTTTTTGTATCTGCTGATTCATAGAAAACCTGATTAAAAAATTCTTAAATCCGATTGAACACTCCTGACGGGATCCATTTTCTTTTTTTAGCCAAAAATACTTTTTTATTTTATATTATGGGGAGTCTTTTGTGGATTTTTAAATACTTTAAAAATTTATCATACTTATTTTTTACAAAACAAAAAAGTCTCTTGTTCTATTTTTATTTAACATATGAGCTTACCTGAAAACTTGTAAGAGTTTCACTGCAATGCTATTATTTTTCGTTTCTTAGATTTCAATGGATGTATACTTTTATTTAACACAATAGTATTTTCTTGTTTTAGCAGTGATAATTCATGGAGATATATCAAATAGTCTTCACATTGATCCAGAATGAGCTAGAAAAGGCACGTTACAGTTCAATTCTTACATGGAGAGGTGTCCGAGTGGTTTAAGGTGACAGACTCGAAATCTGTTGTACGTAATGCGTACCGGGGGTTCGAATCCCTCCCTCTCCGCCACATCTAGATACTTTTATTGTTAATCGTCAAATTTTTTGCCCCCCATTCCTCGTATAATTAACAATATAATAAAATTATATAATTTAACTGAAAGAACGATTGAAAAGGTGTAATGACTTTTATATCAAATAAGCTATTTCATTTTCGGGTATGTCTATCTTTGCTGATAGGACTAGTTTTGTATATTCCGGGGCAAGCATATTCATTAGAAATTTATACTTTGGTTGGAGACAATTGTGGGACTGAAACAGGCTTGATCGTTGGAGGAGACGAGAGACGAATTTACATGTTAAATGTGGATGGGAGGCTGTCTTCTATAGGTCAGGATGATGTGAGGTTGATACTGGTTTATAATATTCACGATAATCCAATCCCAATGGTTGATTTAAATTCGGAACTTGGTAGTTTGCTAAGAGAAGTGGAGCTTTCTGACGTAGAAAAGACAAACTTCATCGGTTGGCCCATCAAATTTATCGATCAAGTGATTATATTTTTCGATATAGATGGAAAAACACATTTGGTAGATCTTGAGAAGATTAAAAACTTTTCTGCACCGGAGCAACCATTTAATAAGCGAAAGGAAATTTCGAATGCCAAACCCACTCAATTTGGTTTGGGGAACAGTTTATCGCAATGCAAAAAAAAAGATGCAGAGGATGGAGTTAAGATGGTCGAACCGACTCGGATGTTGGGAGATCGTATCAAGGTTGATAAATTTTTCTCTGAATATGAAAGAGGATTTACTGCATTGAGAAGATTTCAGAAAAAAACTGTATTTTACTCCAAACCCTTTTTGTACGAAAAGAGGTCTCGCGTCGGAATAATTTATACGCGTGAGGACTATTTACGGGAAATCACTCCGAGCTTAATCCCATTTCGATTTCAGTGGTCCAGCGGGAGTCCTTTTGCTTCTCAAGGCGTATATTCAGTCGGAGCGAAAGAACCTGATTATGTGGCATCTGTTGAGCCTCAGTTTGTTTTGGACGCAAAGGTAAAGACACACTTCATGTCTGCTGCCTTTATTGGGAACGTATTTTGTTTCTCTGCTGGTAATGCATGCGTTATGGATAGAAGAAGTCTGTATGCTAACTATTTTTCCAAGCTTAGTTCGGATAGCAATGAAATATATCCATTATTTAATTATCTGGCTTTAACCGGTCTAGATTATAAAGAGTACTCTATCGCAGGAGGTTTTTATTATCCTGTGTTCGGAATTATCGGGGGTCATAGATTTAGGGAAATTACTTCCAGTCAGGCATCCCCTATTCTTAAGTTTCAAAGGACAACTCCGGAATCGATGATTCGATTAACCTATTCTCAGACGACTCGAAAGTCGAACTCACCCAAAGACGATCAGGAAATTCAGTTAATATATAGTCGTGAGCTTTCAGATGCCGCGCAAATAACTTCTGAATCCGCTTCATTGATCGATAATATGTTGGATTATTTTTTGACGACTCATCATTACAGGATGAAGCTTAATTTCAAAATCTTAGATGGAATCGATTTCGGTATAAATGAAATTTTGTTCCATGGGAAATATGCCGAAACTCAGGGAGGAGAGCGTTATCTGATGGAGTTCAGGCATGTAATTTCATCGATGGTGGTGAAAAAACAATTTAGCGATTACATAGCATTAACGGGACAATTAAATCATTTTTTACGAACCCATGACTACGAAGTTATCAATCTCAACGAAACATCGAACAACCAGGACAAAGAAAACAATGTATCCTTTTCTCTCACAATTGAATTTTTATTGTAGAAAGGGCATTGTATTTCTTGCGTTAGCAAGTTTGATGCAAGTGCTCTTTTCTTCGAGTTTGTTGGCTATTCAGTATTCTGCATTTTATACCTCTGCTTGCGAGCGGGAAATTGGAATTATTCTGAAGGCAGACGATTCGAAGATTTTTCTCCTCGGTCTCAATGGAAAAATTAAGCAGATACGTCGTTTCGATATTATTTATATGGCATATTACCCTGTGGGACAATTGAATATCCCAAAAATAGAAGCTTCGGAGCATATCAATACAACTACGATCAAGACTCTCTATAAAAACCGAGTGACCTTTTTGTTGGAAGGCTGGATGATCAATTTTTCAGACAATAAAATGTCTTTTTTGACGACTGAAGGAACGGAAACTGTGATCGACAAAAATGTGATATGGGATATTAGTTTTAAAAAACATGATCAGAAAATTCCCTTCAAGAACAGAGAAGACGAAATACCGATGCGCTTTGTTCATCCATATCCTTTTGCGGGATGTGAAAATGAAGAGAAAGAGGGCTTACGCCAGATTTTTCCACAGCACTTACTGGAAGATCCCTTGCTTATTAAGGCGGAACTAGACCGTTTGCATCAGGGCTATGAGGCTTTGGAGGTTAATGTTCGGGAAAAAGTGTTTTATCCGGAGCCTCAGGTTTTTACGAATATCTCCACCCTAAGTATTTGGGGTAATATGAACCTCAGGTACGGAAGTTCAACGACAAGAAACAGCAGCTTCGTACCGGCGATTAGATCAGAGTTATCGGAAGGATTATATAAATATCAGCGTGTAATTGTAACTGGAACAGCTCTGATGCCATACAGTGTGCACGAAGAACCACAAACTCAATTTTATTACGCTATGAAATCGGGCTACTTTCATTTTTCTTTAATGTACGACTTAAATCGCTTTCTTGTTGGAGACAGCCGCTATAAATGGCAAGCCAATGATATCCTAGAGTCGGACTATAGGCAGAACGAAATTTCGCACCTTGGAGCAGGTTTCGATTACGGCAACTTTGCTGTTGATTATACGACGGCGTCGATCAACTACGGTGTACGGCACAATGAAGATCATTTTCATTCCGATAGCATGAATTTGAACCGCGGCTCGATTTATTATCGACATCGACTGTTGGATGTTGAACTATATTTCGGAACAGATGGAAAAAGCGACGAAAAAGAGAGAAAGGAGATTGTAACACCAGACGACGCATCTCCCGAAGAGGAAGCCTATTTTGAATATTTAAGACAACAACAGGCACTCGAACCTGAAGTTAAAAAGGACTTTCTCTTTTATCGTTTCAATTTAAATCTAAAGGATTTCGAAACGATTCATCCCAAATATTCGCTTATATTTCACCGTTTCAATTTCAAAATTGGAGAGAACCGCTCAGGAGCAGGGGCATTCAAATATTCGGGAAAATCGTTGACCAATGCTCTCTATCTGAGTTCGGAAATCGAAGAGTATGATTTACTCATTAATGGGTTTATATCAATAGAAATGATTGAAAATGAGAGTGGAATCACGGAATACACAGAGCAACGCAAAGCCAATATTGCTAAGGCCGGAATTAGCCTTGGATTGGTATTTTGAATTATTTCTTTATTAAAAAAATCACAGAAATAGTTGCTAACCTATTAGACTTGAATATTTGTTGAGATTTTAAGCATGAACCGTTATGAATTATCAGAACTTTCAGACAAATCCTATGATGTAATTGTCGTGGGAGCTGGAATAAATGGAGCTGGTGCAGCACAGTATCTGGCTGCTGGAGGATACAAAGTTTTAATTATTGACAAGGGAGATTTTGCTGGGGGAGCAACTAGCAAATCAAGTCGAATTCTACATTGTGGATTGAGACACTTAGCTCCTGGGAAATCCATTTGGGACTTTGTTGTCCATCCAAGCAAATTCTTTCTTGCATGCCAAAATGCAAGAAAATCCATGATTGCTCGAAGTGAAATATCATCTTCAATGAAGGAATTAGTTAGGCCTTTCCGATTTTATTTTCCCATTTATAATGATGGCCCTTATTTTTCTTGGCAACTCGATTTTGCATTTAAATTATTGAATTTGTTAGGCCCACGGGATAATTCGCTGGATTACCATAGGTATTCGGGTAAGAGTTTGCAAGAAATTCCATTCAAAAAATGGTTTCGAGATTCAAACAAACTACAAAGCGTTTCTGTTTTTAAAGATTACCAATTTATTTCTGCAGAAAGGTTAGTCGTTGATACGATTCGTGATTCTGCGAAGTTGGGAGCAACTGTTCGAAATTATACATTAATGTATAAACCCAAACAATTAGATGAAGTTTGGGAAGCAACACTTAAGGATGTCTTAACTTCTAAAGAAGTGAATGTAAAAACGAAATTAATTTTGAATGTCACAGGACCGTGGGGCAATTGGGTTAATCAAATGATGAAACCCGGTATTCCCGACAAAGTAATCGGATTAAAAGGCGCACACATAGTAGTCAAGCTTCCTGAAGAATTTTCTGAGTGTGGAATAATGGTTATCAACCGGGCAAACGAACCAATGTACATCTTGCCTTGGCATGATATGCACTATATAGGGCTTAACCGAACCCCATATGATGGTGAGCTTGATGAAGTAAAGGCTACGAAAGATGAAATTGAGTGGCTAATTGGAGAAGTCAATTATGCATTCCCCAAGCTAAATTTTAATCGAGAAGATATTTTGTATTCGTATGCAGGCATTCAACCAGTTACATTTGACGCAGATGATCCGCAAGGTAGCCGTGAAGTAGTAGTTCATGATTTAGCATCAGAAGGAATTGCAAATGTTTTGATGCTCACTGGTGGCCCTATATGGGATTACCGGAATATTGCAAAAAAATTGTTGAAAGAAATATCAAGCCGATGTGTTCCAAGTTTGGATAAACAGAGACCTTCATTTTGTTCAAGCGAAATGACGCAGCTCCTTCGTGAAACGTCACCAACATCTGTTGATATGAAATACTCGGAAAATATAATTAAAAAAATAATCTTAGAAGAACAGACTGTTTCTCTAGCAGATATTATGATTCGCAGGACGGGGCTTGGTTGGGCTGCCGATCGAGGGGAAGCAACTGCCGACAAAGTGGCAACTTTGATGGCAGAACTTAAAGGTTGGGATGAACAGAGAAAAGAGAAAGAGATTCAGTCATTTCACCAGTATATCAAAGAGATGCACCAAGTTCATTAGTTATTCTAAAGTTTTTACCCTTCAAGATATAAATAAAGTCACATAACTATAGCTTGAAGGGGGGTAAACTATAAGTGTAAATACTTAAAGTAAAATTATTACAAAACAATTCTTTCAAGAAACAAAGTATTTCAGGTCATGGGGAAAAACTCTATGAGAATTGTTGAAAATTATTTTAAAGTCTATACGTCCAGGGATATTGAATTATGACTGAAAAATTTGGTCCTTCATTACCTGTTGCAAAATCAGCTCGATACAAATTACCAGATCCACTTAAGAATCGGAAACCAGTACCAAATGAAGTCTTAACTGTTTTACCAAGTTCAGATTTAGTTTCACTGATTGATCCTTGTTCAAAAAATAAAGCTACCTGAAGTTCTTCTACCAAATCCTGAATAAAAAACAAGTCCAGTTTTTCACCACCTGATGAAGAATAATTCCATCGGAATTCAGCTGCATAATATATGGTATGGGCTCCTTGGAATCTACCCTCAGGGAATGACCTCAGCCTGTCTCCTCCACCGAGTGGAAGGGAGGTGCCGTTAGAATTAATAGCTAATTCAGTATTAGCAAGGTTTGTAGCATTTGCCTCACATGCAGGAGGGTCCGGAGCGTACACGCATAGATTATATCCATTTTTAATTTTTAAAACGTCTAGGTTAGTTTCTCCCTTTTGTGAAACATATGCATCTGATATTTGGAGGTCAAACACAATTGTGCTTTTTTCAAGAATAGGAATATAAATTTGAAGATCGTTGGTAATTACGTCAAAAGAGGGTTCGGAACTTGTCTTAGCAGTTTGTCTGTCGACAAATAGGCTATTGCGAATTCCTTTTCTAGGATCTTTGTAATCATCTGTGTAATCTATTCTTGCACTAAGTTCTATTTTATTAGCAATGTTTATTTCCAGTCCTGGATCGAATGTCGCTACTGTTTCTCCTTGTTTTGTAGGGTCTTCTTCGTCTGGAGCAACAAATTTTTGGAATTTACCACTTTGCTTGTTATAACCCAATCCTATCTCCAACATTCTATCAAAAAATGTTAATTTAAGTGTTGGTGCATCTAGGTCCCATGAATTCCCAATACCATACTTGAAATCATTTTTTGATGTATCCATTCCCCTGGAGCTGTACTGTTGAAGGGCAAATTTGAAACCATGGGCTCGTAAATATTGAAGATAAAGGAGATCTGAGGCTAAAAATAATTCATCAAGAAATGTAAATATAAATTCAGCATCTCCAATGCCACCAATTGCAGCAAAATCTGTAGTTGTGTCCGCAATATTTCCAAAATTTCCGATAAATAATAACCCCGTGCCTAAACCGGGAAGAGAATAAGGTAATGGTAAAAATAGTTGCCCGTATTGTTTGTTAAATTGCTCCCTCCTACGATCAATTTCAAACGCATTAACTAAATCAACTATAAAAAAACAGAATAAACATAAGCTTAATAAAAATTTAATTTTCATAAAAATACTTTCTACATAGATTATATCGGAAGGGTTTTTAATATTGTCTCATATTGAAAATATGGGGTAATAATAGTGTACAGTATTACTTCAGTTGTTTGAATAGATATCTGCTAAACTATTATTTTTTTACGATCGTAAAATCCTTCAAAAAAATATACAAAATAATGATATGGAGTGTAATTTGAAATCGGGAGCAATATTTTCATCTTGTAGGAAATATAGATATGCGCTCTGGCGAAATTGGGATGAAACAAAGCCATGCGTAATGATTATTGGTCTGAATCCATCAACAGCTGATGAAAAAGAAAATGACCCAACAATTGTTCGATGCATTAACTTTGCGAAATCATGGGGTTATGGCGGTGTTTGTATGGCTAATCTATTTGCTTTTCGTGCAACACTGCCTATAGAAATGATGGCATCCAAGGACCCAATAGGTAAAGAGAATGATGTATGGCTTTATAAATTAGCAAATGAAGCTGCTATTATCGTTGCAGCTTGGGGTAATGATGGAAGTTACTTAAACCGTTCTGAAGAAATAATGGCTAAACTTTTAAATTTATATTGTATAAAAATGAATAAGTCAGGTGAGCCCGCACATCCTCTATATTTAAAAGCTGACTTAATGCCTGTGCCAATAAGAAACTTGAGGAGGGTACAGAAATCTTTAATGTAGCTCAAAAATATAAAATTATTGGTTTTATTTGCGGTGATAGATTGTATTTAAAAGAAGTTCTAATCTGGTAAGCTTCCCATTTTTCCTTCCTGAAAATCCCTGAAGGCTTCAAACAATTCATCTCTTGTATTCATCACAAAAGGACCATGTGCCGCTATAGGTTCGTCAATTGGTTCACCATTTAAGATTAGAATTTTGGAACCCTCAGAAGTTTTTAAATTTATTGAAATTCCATTTCTATCAAATATTCCAAGAGACCCTTTCTCTAGATTATGATCCCCAATAAATGAGCTTCCTGCCAATTGAAGAATTAAAGTGTTTGTTCCATCATCAAAACTTAGATTAACTTCAGAATTTTGATGACCCTCCACCTCATAAATATTTATTTTTGTAAAAGTATTGGCAGGTGAAAGTGAACTTCCAAAACTACCAGCAATAATCTTTACTTTAGTTTTTCCATCCTGAAGAAGAACAATTGGTAAATCTTTTTTATCAAGAGATTGATATCTGGGTTTTGTCATTTTATGTTTTGCTGGGAGGTTTACCCAAAGTTGAACCATCTCAAATTCACCACCTTTTTCTGCAAAATCTCTGGAATGGAATTCATCGTGAACAACTCCAGAGCCTGCAGTCATCCATTGAACTCCGCCGGTGTTTATCTTACCTCCGCCGCCGCTTGAGTCTCTATGCTCCACTTCGCCTTTGATGGCCATAGTAACTGTTTCAAAACCTCGATGCGGGTGCTCACCTACACCCAATTTTTGATCTGTAGGGGGGTAGTATTTTGGAGCAGCATGATCCAACAATAAAAAAGGGCTGATATGTTTATTTTCCTCAGAGTGCATTGAAAAAATCGAACTTACATAAAACCCATCTCCGACCCAATGTTTTTCCCTTGGTGGTACTATTTTTATTATTTGCTTCTCTTGAATCATTCTTGTTTTGTAATGTAGTATTCCAAAAAATGTTTGCCTACTTTTCTCAATTTCAAACTAATAAGATCTACAAAGTAAGCCCAATTAATTGATAATTCAATTTAATTAATTTTCTTAAGACGCTATTCTAAATTGTCAGAAATGAATAGTGTAAGAGAGAAAATATATTATCTAATTTAGATAAAAACCATCATAATGAATTGTTAAAAGTTTTGAGAAAGTATTTTACTCTGGATGTAACTTAGGATCAATTAATTCAAACAATAAAGTTTTAATTATGTCAAAAATTGCTTTAATCGGTGCAGGAAGCACTATTTTTGCCCAACGTCTTATCGGTGACATTTTGCTTACGCCGGAGCTTGCCAAAGACACACAAATCGCATTACATGATATTGATGAGGATAGGCTGCGGACTTCAGAGATTGTTACTAGAAGAATTACGGAAAAACTGGGATTAAAGACTTTGGTTTTTTCATCTACAGATCGCAGGGAAGTTTTAGCAGGGAGCGATTACGTCATATTTATGATGCAGGTAGGTGGTTATAAACCATCAACGGTAATTGATTTTGAGATTCCAAAGAAATATGGGCTTCGTCAAACTATCGCAGATACCTTGGGAGTTGGAGGAATAATGCGTGCCCTGAGAACCATCCCCGTGATTAGGTATATCCTCAGGGATATGGAAGAAGTTTGCCCTCATGCAATTATACTAAATTATGTCAACCCTATGGCGATGCTATGCATGGCGATTAATCAAATATCGCCTGGAATGAAAATGGTAGGCCTATGTCACAGTGTACAGGGTACTGCAGAACAGTTAGCAAATGATCTTAACGAAAATATCGAAGATGTTGATTATTTTTGTGCAGGAATTAATCATATGTCTTTTTATCTGCGTTTTGAAAAAAAACAAAATGGAATAAAACAAGATCTCTACCCTAGACTCAGGGAAATTGCAGAGCAGGGGTCAATGCCCAAAGACAATCTAGTACGTTACGAGATGCTCAAACGACTCGGGTTTTTTGTTACTGAATCAAGTGAACATTTTTCTGAATACACTCCTTGGTTCATAAAAAGAGACCGGCCCGATCTGATCGAGAAATTTAATATCCCTTTGGATGAATATATCACACGATGTGAAAAACAGATTTCCGAATGGGATGAACAGAGGGTCAGTCTTGAAAATAAAAACCAGTCAATTGAGGTTTGCCAGAGTCATGAATATGCAGCTTCGATTATTAATGGATTAGAGAACGGCAAGGAGGTAACAATCAACGGTAACGTCTCTAATGAAGGTTTGATTGATAATCTACCTGGCAATATTTCTGTTGAGGTACCATGTCTTATAAATACAAATGGAATTCAGCCTGTTAGGGTTGGAGCACTGCCAACTCATTTAGCGGCGTTAATGATGACAAATATCAATGTCCAGCAATTGACTGTTGAAGCATCTCTTTCTGGGAAAAAAGAGCATGTTTATCATGCAGCTATGCTTGACCCTCATACTGCAGCAGAATTGTCAGTAGATGAAATATGGCATCTTGTTGATGATCTTCTGGAAGCTCATGGTGAAATGATTCCAAAATTAAACTGAAAAAAATCCTTAGATCAAAAAATTTTTTTTGAAAAAAAAGTTTACATCTATTAAGATGAATGTTATTTTGAAAATTCTATGTTGGGAATGAGCTCATCAGAGAGAGGTCATGAAATCTCATGATGAATTGTTTTCATGGCAACATTAATATTTGACTATAGAAAATTTCAATAAAATTAAATTCGATCAAATGCACTGAAAATTTTAAACTTAGTGCAGAAGTTCTTCTTTTGTAAAAGTTTAGGGCGTCGATCTTCGACGATTTCTATTTTGTTTTTTCTTAGTCTTAATTTAAAGGAGTAAAATGAAGAAATTAAGTATTTTAATTACTGCATTCCTGTTTACCATAACTGCAATGGCTGGAACGCTTAAAATAACGCAAAATAGTTCAAACGCAAATACCCATAAACTTTGGAAAGAAAAGGTGATTCCGATGTTTGAGAAGGAAAATCCGGGTATTAATGTTGAAATGACAATTTACGACCATGAAGCATATAAAACTGCTATCCGTAATTTCCTGCAAGCTGAACCACCTGATGTTGTAAATTGGTTTTCTGGAAATAGGATGAAGTTTTTTGTTGATCAGGGGCTTTTTGAAGACGTTAGTGATGTTTGGAAAAAGCATGGGTTAAATAGTCAATTATCAGCTGCGCGTTCAACTATGACCGTCAATGGTAAGCAGTGGGGAGTACCTCTAACATACTACCAATGGGGAGTATATTACAGGACAGATATATTTAAAAAATATGGACTAGGGGAACCCAGGAGCATTGCTGATTTGATGCATATTTGTGCTACCCTCAAGAAGAATGGAATTACTCCATTCACCATAGGGACAAAGTATCTCTGGACGGCTGCAGGCTGGTTTGATTTTCTGAATCTGCGTGTTAATGGTTACGACTTCCATATGGGCTTGATGGATGGAAATATCTCTTATGAAGATAAACGTTTGGATAAAGTTTTCGATATATGGGGAGACTTGGCTAGAAAGGGATATTTTATTGAAAACCATGCATCTTTATCTTGGCAGGAGGGACAAGCTCCTATGCTTAATGGGGATGCTGCAATGTACCTAATGGGTAACTTTGTAGTGGGTAATCTTCAGGAAGGCGGCCTTACTGGGAAGATTGGTTACTTTCAATTTCCTGTGATAGATGGAAATGTTAGGACTTGGGAAGAAGCACCCACTGACTCAGTACATATACCTTCAAAGGCTAAAAACAAAGCTGATGCGCGAAAATTTTTGGCATTTCTTGCACGGCCTGATATTCAATCAATGGTTGCAGAAGTTGAAGGGATGTTGCCTACTAATAATCAGTCTCCAGCACCAAGTGATGAGTTCTTGAAAATTGGCTTCAAGGTGCTCAGTGAGTCTGCTGGCTTAGCTCAGTTTTATGATCGCGATACCAATCCTGAAATGGCCAAAGAAGGCATGAAGGGATTTCAGGAATTTATGGTAAAACCAGATCGAGAAAAACAAATCCGCAAACGTATTGAAAAAGTACGTAAGCGTATTTTCAAGAAGTAATCTCTCAATTGGGCAGGGAACCCCTGCCCACCTTCCATGCAAGCAAATTTTTGGGACCGGAATCAACTAAAACTGGCTCCGGTCTTTTTTTTGGCTCCAGCAATGCTGCTCTTTGCAGTTTATGTCCTTTACCCTATTTTCTCTAGTCTCAGGATCAGCTTTTTCGAATGGGATGGAGTGGGAGAAATGATATGGATAGGATTTGGTAACTACATTGAAATGTGGGAGGATGATCGAGTCCATACAGCAATTAAGAATAATTTTATATGGTTAATATGCTTTCTTTTGGCACCGCCACTCAGTCTTGCCTTAGGGATTTTTCTTAATCAGAACCTCACTGAGCTTAAATTTATAAAATCTCTATTCTTTTTCCCATTTGTTGTTAGCCCTGTGGTAGTAGGCCTTATTTTTTCATGGTTTTACAATCCCAAATATGGACTTTTAGATTCTTTTCTTGAATTTATTGGACTTAATCCCTTAGCAGTTCTTTCGAATGAAAACATTGTTACTTTCGGAATCATAATAGCTGCTCTTTGGCCTCAAATAGCCTACTGTCTAATTTTATATTTAACCGGACTTGCAGGATTGAATAAAGAGATTGTAGAAGCCGCGAAAATTGACGGAGCAAAAGGTTGGAGTATGTTCTGGAATGTTATTCTACCACAATTAAGACCTGCAACGTTTATTGCTGTTATTGTCTCTGTGCTGGGGGCCTTACGCAGTTTTGACCTGGTTGCGATAATGACTCGTGGTGGCCCGTGGGGTAGTTCAACCGTACTTGCCTATGAAATGGTAGAACAGGCGATTTTTAATTATAGAATGGGCTATGGGGCGGCTTTAGCAACGATTCTTTTTTTGATTCTTGATATTTATATTGCCTGGTTCTTGATCAGGGTCTGGTTAAACGAAAAGGGGAGGCTTTGATATGTTCCCAGAACCTATACAAAAAGCCACTTTTTTTTCCCGCGGAAGTTACCGTATAGTACTTTACTTTGCGATTATAGTTTGGTTGCTCCCATTGGCAGCTGTTTTCCTGACGTCATTTCGTTCACTAGCAGATATTAACTCAGGAAATTATTGGGGTTGGCCGACTGAATTTGCGCTTGTTGAAAACTATACCCAAATATTTACTGTGACACCAATGCTAAAGTATTTTTTTAACAGCCTAGTGATCACAATACCCACTGTTATAGGAACCCTTACATTAAGCTCTCTTGCAGGCTACTCTCTTGCCAAACATAATTTTCGTGGTAATTTTCTAATCTTTGCGTTATTCATCGCTGGTAATTTTGTACCTGCCCAAATTCTTATGATACCTGTCAGAAATTTGACTTTATCTCTTGGTGTTTACGATACAAAAATGGGCCTGATTCTTTTTCACACAGCTTTTCAAACCGGTTTTTGTACCTTTTTCCTTCGAGGATTTATTAAGGAACTTCCACACGAAATTGTTGAAAGTGCTAGGATTGATGGAGCATCTGAATTACGTGTATTCTGGAATATCATTTTACCCCTTATTCGTCCTGCACTAGCTGCACTAGCAGTTCTAGAGTTTACCTTTATCTGGAATGATTATTTTTGGGCACTTGTATTAGTTCAGGGAGATGAAGCTCGTCCTATTACATTGGGTATTCAGGCTCTCAGAGGTAGGTGGACATCTTTCTGGCACCTTATATCTGCAGGCTCAATAGTAGCAGCTCTTCCTCCAGTGTTTATGTTTTTTATGCTTCAGAAACACTTTATTGCGGGTCTTACTATGGGTGCGGTTAAAGAATAATTTCAAAAATGACGGTTTCTCGATGTTAAAAATAAATATTTCTTCTAGAACTACTGAATCAAGGTTTGGTCTAATCCTGGAACATGCTGTAAAAAAATTAGATGGTCAAATTTTGATTAACTACAATCAAACAATATGAGTATCTGTCCAAATTATCTCTATGGGGGACCTGATATCCCGTGGATGAATCCAGAATGCGTTGGTATTAATGCTCTGCCACCAAGAACTCATCTGCATGGATATACAAATGAAGCAGAGGCCTTAACTGCGGGGAGTCTTGATTCACAT
>SHAT01000012.1 GCA_004213175.1 Pseudomonadota bacterium
CTTAGGATGGATAGGAACAGGCTTTCTGTCTCTTCTGATTCCCTTTTCAAAGAACTTGCGTTCACTCCTGCAAAGCTGTTAATGCTAACCCTAAAACTATTTACTGTCAATACTTTAATTAATTCTATAGCATTATTTTTTGTTATAAATTATTTTTACCCGCAAGCAGTTGTTTTTTAATCTCTGGAAATATCCTTTCAACAGTCCGGACAATCACTTTTGTAGTGTGATCAAATTCTAGATTTACGGTATCACCCTTTGTCTTTTTACCAAGAACGGTTCGTGTTAAAGTTTCAGGAATGAGTGAAATTGAAAAGAAATTATCGCCGACTTCTACCACGGTCAAACTCGCACCATCTATGGAAATCCAACCTTTAGGAATTAAATATGCCATCCATTCTTTGTCGCAGCTCACGACAAGGTCATGGTTATTTGTTGTGTTACGAACTTCAGCAATTACTCCTTGGCAGTCTACGTGCCCTGTAACAGAATGTCCGCCAACCTCATCTCCAAAAATACAAGCGCGCTCGATGTCGACGAAATCTCCAACTATAAGTGTACCAAGATTGGATTTATTGAGCGACTCATGAATAACATCAAACTCCACCCAATCTCCCTCAAAACGGACAACGGTCAAGCACACTCCATTCACCGCAACACTTGCACCCTTTTGAAGTTTTTCTGCCAAATCTTCGAGTTTAATCCGTAATCTTCTCCCGCCTTCAAGATTTTCTACGGCAGTTATTTTGCGTATTCCCTGAACGATTCCTGTAAACATGATTTTCCAATTTATATGCTGAAATTTATAAGAGAGTATTTAATTCATGGGAGGTAACCCCAAAGATTTCTGTATGCGTTTTCTTAGCCAGCGAATACTTTCATAACGCACCACAGGGATAAAGACAATTAGTCCAAGTGCGTCTGTCAGAAGTCCGGGAACAACGAGTAAAGCACCCCCACACCAGTATAACAAATCTGCAAATATTTCTTCTGTGGGTACTCTCCGGTTTCGCAATTCACTTTCAACCAGAGTCCATAATGAAAAATTTTCACCATGCATTAACCACAAACCCGCCACGGTTGTTATGACACACTGCAAAAATATTGTACTTAACGGCATAAAAATAGTCAGCTGCATGAGAACCCATATTTCAATGATCGGGACAACCAATAATAAAATGCTCAGAATCCACCACATTTAATTCTCAATTCTTGTCTATATGGATCGTGGTGGAATGGAATATGTACATGTCGCATGCGCCACTGGTTCAGGGTCACCCTGCGAGTAGATAATAACCTCACCCACTATTAAACGTTTGCCCATCTTCATCAGCCACGACTCTCCTAAAAGGCCACGGTGTGCTTCAGGTTTACGTAAAAAATTAATATTAAGATTTGTCGTCACAGCTAAAACCACCCCACCCATTGTAGTTAAAATTGCGGCATACATTGCAGTGTCTGCGAGTAACATCATCGTTGGTCCAGATATAGTTCCTCCCGGACGTAAGTGGGTATGATCAACATCGAGGCGCAGTATTGCACGCCTATTTTCGCAGGATTCCACTACCATTGGATTTTCGGGAAATTCCTGTTGCAAAAATCTTTGTATTTCATCCGAGTTCATGGTGATATTTCCTAAAATTTAATTATTACTAATATAGCAGGTTTGAAATGACTTGCTGAAATACTTGAGTTTGATCAACAATACTTTATCACAAATTAAGCAAAATATTTATTGATCTTTTCCGTTTCATGAATTCATTAAAAACACTTAACGCACAACAAAAGGAAGCAGTTACTACTCTAGATGGTCCAATCATGATTCTCGCCGGTGCAGGCAGCGGAAAAACTCGTGTTATTATACAGCGTATTGCATATTTGATCCAGAAAAAGCAGGTCCCTCCGCAGCAAATCATTGCAGTTACTTTCACAAATAAAGCAGCAGAAGAAATGCGGAAGCGTTTACAAGGAATACTGTCAGGAAAACAGGAAGGCATACATTTAAGTACTTTTCACTCCCTAGGGGTGGGTCTGTTACGTAATTCGATTCATCATCTTGGTTACCGTTCCAATTTCATTATTTACGATACACGTGATCAGTTTTCAGTTATTAAAACAATAATGGAAGATCAGGATTTTGACGATAGCGAATTGATAGATGCGAAGTCTGTACATTATGAAATCTGTCAGGCAAAGTCCACTGGTATTCTCCCGGAAGAATTTATGGATCAACATGCATCACAACAAAAACAATTAGTCGGCAAGATATTTCGGCACTACCAGAAAACAATGAAAGGCTGTAACGCTATTGATTTTGACGACATCCTCAACCTTACAGTAACTTTATTTGAGGAGCACCCGGAGGTCATGGACTCTTTAACAGAGCGCTTCCGTTATATTATGGTAGATGAATATCAAGACACGAACCATATTCAATATAAACTCCTCCGGCATCTCACAAAACGTCACAGAAATCTTTGTGTAGTAGGAGATGATGATCAATCTATTTACGGCTGGCGTGGTGCAGAAGTAAAGAATATTTTGAATTTTGAACGTAATTATCCGGATGTAAAATTTATCCGTTTAGAACAAAACTATCGTTCAACGCAAAAAATTCTAACCGCTGCAAATCAGGTTATTTCCGAGAATACCCAGCGTATGCCAAAAAAACTGTGGTCTGAAAAACATGTCGGTGAAAAACTGGATTGGCTTTTAGCAGATTCTGAAGAGGAAGAATTGGAAGCAGTGACAAGGAAGATACGCACAAAAATAATGCAGCATGGCAGACGTTATTTAGACTATTCGATTCTCTATCGTTCCAATTTTCAATCCCGTCTTGTTGAAGAAGCACTCCGTGAGGCAAAAATCCCTTATCGTATGTTAGGCGGAACGAGCTTTTATGATCGGGAAGAAATCCGGGATGCACTGGCTTACCTAAAAGTTATTCATAACCCAAATGATGAAGTTAGTCTTCACCGTATTATCAATACTCCCAGGCGTGGAATTGGTAAAACATCTCTGATAAAGGCATATGAGTACTGTCATGAAACGCATCTTCCTTTGTTTAAAGTGATGAGGGATGCCAGAAAATATGAAAAAATTCCTAAAGATTCAGCCTTCAAAATGGAAATTTTTACAGGTATCATCAGTAATTATAAACAGCGTTTTGCCAATGAAGTATTGGGTACTGTACTAAAGGATTTACTGGATGAAATTGGTTATCTTAGATTTCTTGAAACTCGAAGTGGTGACGCCAAGACGCGCGAACGTAGGATAATGAATGTGCTGGAATTGCAGGTAAGTGTAAGAAAATTTTCTGACAAATTTCCGGAGGCAAATCTTCAGAGTTTTTTAGAGCGTGTGTCTCTTTTTACGCAAAGTGACAACGATCCGGAAACTAAAGCCGATCAAGTTTCCATTATGACTCTTCATAGCGCGAAGGGCTTGGAATTCCCTTTTGTTTTCATGGTTGGCATGTCTGAAGGTGTCTTTCCAAACAATCGTGCAATTGAAGAAGGTAGTGAGGATGAGGAGCGCCGTTTATGTTATGTAGGAATCACAAGAGCACAACAGGAATTAACGTTTTCGATGGCCAAATCCCGTAAACGTTATGGAGAAAGCATCAAGCAGGAACCTTCCCGTTTTCTGCTTAACATCGACCCAGAGCTCCTCGCAGTTCCAATAATTGGAGAAGCCTCTGAAAAAGTAAAAAAAGAACTTAGCCGCGAATCTCGTTCCGCCTTTTTTTCACAGATAAAACATATGGGAACCAGTTGAAAAAGATTAAAAAATTCAGACAATTTTTTTTCAGGTTTGCGCTACTTGTCCTCGGATTAATCTCATTCTCCGGAATTTGCTTTTCACAAACTTTAATAGTCGCGCTTGGAGATTCTTTAACAGAGGGATTCGGAGTCAATAAAGAAGAAGCATATCCATTTTTGCTTGAGAAGGAACTCTTTATCAAAGGCCATTCAGTAAAGGTTGTTAATGCCGGAATCAGCGGTTCCACAAGTGCAAGTGCAGTCTCACGACTCAAATGGTATATCCGTTCTAAACCCGACATAATTATAATTGCACTGGGCGGAAATGATGGGTTGAGAGGATTAAGTGTTTTACACATGAAGAAGAACTTAAGCAAGGCAATTGAGTTAGCGCAGTCTGAAAAAATACAGGTTTTGCTCTCCGGAATGCAGATTCCTCTAAATTATGGCAAAGAATATACAGAGTCTTTCAGGAAGGTTTTTCAGGAATTGGCTGAGTTATATAAACTTCCGATGATTCCTTTTCTGCTGAAAGATGTCGGAGGATTTCCAACCCTGAATCAACCAGATGGTATCCATCCTAATCCTGAAGGTCATAAAATTATTGCTGCGACAGTGCTTAAATATTTGGAACCGCTCTTACCTAAAATAAATTAAAAGTAGCCGAGTTCAAGAATCAAAGAATCTGTAAAATATTATAATACAAGTCCGGGCTAAGCTTAAATTAACAAAGGTCAGCCGTACTTTCGCATTGACCTGAGGGCAACTTGAATCTGCTTTTGCTGGTTGAGGTATGCTCTGTTACCAGGCACAAGCGCATCCACTGCCTTTTTACCCATTTCCAGAATTTTAAAAACTCCATGATTTGCCAGGCTCAACATTTTACGCTGTTCATAAGCATAATATGCAATTTGTGCGAATTCAGATAGAACCGTTATATCACCACGTTTTGGATTTGTAAAAGAAGATCTCTTTAAAGCTTTGTGGTATGCAACTATGGCTTTGTTGAAAGTTGGAGTCATGGATGACCTAGCTGTTAAATCCCGCATTACAACACGTAAAGTTAAGATCCTTAGGACCTGCATATGGAGCCTTGCTTCCATAAGATAAGGTAGTGGCAACTTACTGTCTATTACCTGCAGCTTACCCACTATTTTCAGTCCGATCGGATGCAAGACTGGTATACGTTTCATCACTTCAAGTGCCGCTAAAGTTTTACGGACAACAAGAGTGTGTTTGTTCTTAGCAGAATCAGCACCTCCGAATAAACTCTTCACTCTGTGTTTAGAAGTTAACTCATCTAACTCGTCCATTTGCATTGACATGGTAATGCTTCCCCGAGTATCTTCATCAAGGGAATCAGTGTATTCCAATAATTTTAAAGTTATTTTTATTTCCTGGATCACCATTGCCTCATTTTCATCGATGTCTTTCTCTTCATCTTCTTCATCTGCTTTTATCAAGTCTTTGATTGAGATTATATCCAGATTCACATTTTTTAGTTGTTTGGACTGTACAACGAGTAGATTTTTTTTATGCGTACTGATTATTTTGTCCAAATATAAACGGTATGTTTGTCCGGCAATTTGCAAAGTCGCAGGTGTTATGTGTCCTAAATAAATAGTAATGGCAGCTTGAATCAAGAGGTTGCGGTAAAAGGAGAGAGGGAAATCCCTTTTGTCATGTATAACACTTCTGACCAGTTTAACCCTTGCGGCAGTGGAGAAAGGGTCACTAGCGATTTTTGAAACCAAAGACGAAATTTCAGCATTATTTGCCTGATTACCGATTATGCTTGCATCTACGTGGGTTCCCTTAGTATCTGAATCTGCAGACAGGATTGTTTTGCGCATCTTCAGCATAAAGGAAGAGTTACTGAGTTTTTTTACATCGTCAGTAGCCTTTAATATTTGCCTTTGAATTTTTTTAAAATCAAGGCTGGGAATAGGCGTGATTGACTGTGCTTTGTTCTTAAATGTGTTCTTCAAAACTCCTCATTTAATTTGCAGAATAGCGGTTATTTACTATAATTTAATATCCTTAAATTTCACTTAAAATGTACCCTGCAAAGTTTCTGGAGTTTTCACAGAAGACACAGACTTAAGTTTTTTTAATAATTTTTTCTCTCGTTAACTGATTTATCCTTTAATCTTTAACATAAATCCATAGAAAACAAAAGAAAGGTGTCTTTTTTTACTCAAATACAAAATTGATAATTTTATGTATTAAATTATATTTTCAGTTTTCCCTACTAAGCACTGATGTTTTTCATATTGAAATCAATACCATTTCAATTTGATTTATGAGTGCTCCATAAGTAAAGTCATGTGACTGGATATGCATTAATTTAATTTTTTCTATAATAACTTTGAACAAAAAGAAATATTTTTTTAGAATTGGTTAGTGCTGAAGAACTTAGTTCAATTTTTCAAATGAAACACTCGAAGTTTTTGTTCAGAAAGAGTATATTTCGTGAAAAGAGAGAAAAAAATTAAAGTATGAATATTTCCGTATGCATAGAACATGCACCGGCAAACATAATTAATAGAGGTGAAGCTTTCATGCTCTATTTCAGGAAATATATTGTAATAGATTTTTCAATCAATAAAATTGAAATCACTAGTCATAATCACGGCTTTTCTGTTGATGAAAAGTCTCTTCCCAAGAATGTCAGTGTTACACACCGGAATCTGAATGATAAAACCATAGAAGGTATTGAATCACTAATTAATCCGGCATTTTCTTTACAATATCATTCAGAAGTTGCACCAGGTCCAAGAGATGCATAATACCTTTTTGGCCGGTTTCTTGAAATGCTAAATTGTTGAGCCAAAATATCTCCTATAGAATTAATATATGTAGCAAATCAAAATTCGGAATTTTGAACCTAAGAAAAAGAAAGTGAGGTTAGATGAGCGTAGGTAAAATGACTGGGCCTAAAAAAGCTGCAATTTTGTTGCTTGCCCTAGGTGAAGATGCTGCTGCGGATGTGATGAAAAATTTAGAAGAAGCTGAAATACAGCAGGTTGGCTATTATATGAGCCGTTTTTCAGATGTCTCTCCTGAAGAATTAGACATTGTTCTTGAGGAGTTTTATCGAAATTCGGTGATGGTTGATGAGGGTGTGAGTATCAGTTCCTCACCAGATTTTGTAAAGAATGCACTGACTAAAGCTTTGGGTGCGGATAGAGCTAAAGAGCTAAGTGATAATTTGAGAGCAGGTGAGGAAGAAGCCGGACTAGACGCATTGCGATATGCTGAACCAATCATGATTTCAAATTATATCCGCAACGAACACCCGCAAACTATTGCTCTAATTCTTTCATATTTAAAGAATGTTGAACAATCATCAACAGTTCTTCGGGAATTACCAGAAAGCCTTCAGGCAGATGTTTTGTATAGAATGGCAATGATTGAAAGTATTCCCCCAGGAGTAGTTGCGGAAATGAACGAGGTATTAACTGAAGAAATGAAAACTGCAGGAAGTATGGCAACTAGCGTTGGTGGAGTTGAGCCAGTAGCAGAAATCTTAAATTCTGTTGACAAGGCTACAGAAACCAGAATTTTGGCTAGTATCGAAGAAACAAATCCCGATCTAGCAGAACAAATCCGAGAATTGATGTTCACCTTCGAAGATATGGCATTGATTGATGCCAAGCAAATGCAAACTGTAATGAAAGACGTTGATCAGGCTGACATGGTACTCGCCCTTAAAACGGCAAGTGATGCAGTCAAAGAACTTATCTTCAGCAGCATGTCATCTAGGGCAGCTGAAATGGTGCGTGATGATCTTGAAAACCTTGGGCCTGCAAAAATTTCGGATGTAGAAGCTGCCCAGCAAAAAATAATAAAAGTGGTTAAGAAACTTGAAGAAGAAGGATCGATAGTCATTGCAGGTGCTGGCGGAGGTGACGTAGTCTGATCAATGAATACTGGAAACTATAAATTTGTAGGCAAAAATACCACACTTGCGTTGAATAGTTTTCAAAATTCAACAGTTATAATTTCGTTTCATGCCTTTGTTTTCTTTATGGAATTGAAAAATATTATCAATAATCGCTTGTTTAAAAATATTTTTTTGAATAATTTAATTAAAGAGTTTAGCAATGCCTAAAACAATGTTTGAAAAAATTTGGAGCACTCATCTTGTTTATGAGCAGGAAGGCAATTCAATTGTATACATTGACCGTCACCTGGTGCATGAAGTAACATCAGCGCAAGCCTTTGAAGGATTACGTCTCGCCGGACGCTCAGTTCTTCATCCGGAAGCGACATATGCTGTTCCCGACCACAATATCCCAACCATCAATCAGGACCAACCGATTGAGGATCCGATTTCTTCCCTACAGGTAGAGACCCTGCGCAAGAACTGCAGAGAATTTGGGATTACACTGTTCGATCTGGGAGATGAACGTACAGGGATTGTTCATGTCATGGGACCGGAGCAAGGATTAACCCTTCCTGGTTCAACTATTGTTTGCGGAGATTCGCACACTGCAACCCATGGTGCTTTTGGCGCATTAGCCTTTGGTATTGGTACTTCAGAAGTTGAACATGTACTTGCTACTCAGACTCTGCAGCAAAAAAAACCCAGAACCATGCTGGTGGAAGTTGAAGGACTGCTGCCAGAAACGGTAACACCTAAAGATATTATTCTTGCTATTATTGGCAAAATTGGGACTGCCGGTGGCACCGGTTTCGTAATTGAATATGCGGGAGAAGCTATTCGATCAATGTCAATGGAAGGCCGCATGACACTTTGCAATATGACGATCGAAGCTGGTGCGCGTGCAGGCATGGTAGCACCTGATGAAAAAACATTTGAACATCTGAGGAATAGGCCTTATGCACCGCAAGGCGACTCGTTTGCAGAAGCAGTGTCTTCCTGGAAAAAGCTCCGTACTGATGCTGATGCGAAATTTGATGTTACTGTAAATTTAAACGCGAAAAATGTTTTACCGCAGGTTACGTGGGGTACAAATCCTGGAATGGTCACTGACATTAATGGTAAAGTTCCGGATCCATCAATAATTGAAAATTTGACAGAGCGCAGTTCTGTTGAGCAAGCTTTAAAATATATGGGGCTCAAAGCAAATTTACCTATTCAGGAAATTAGTATTGACCGTGTTTTTATTGGATCATGCACAAATTCCCGTATCGAAGATTTACGTTCAGTTGCCGATTTTGTTGAAGGTCGTAAAGTGAATGATACTGTGTCGGCTATGATTGTTCCGGGAAGTGGTATTATCAAGCGCCAAGCAGAGGAAGAAGGTCTGGATAAAATTTTTATTGAGGCAGGGTTTGATTGGCGTCAGCCGGGATGCTCCATGTGTCTGGCTATGAATGATGATGTTCTAAAACCTGGCGAACGCTGTGCTTCTACAAGCAATAGAAACTTTGAAGGCCGCCAGGGTAAAGGTAGCCGTACACATCTTGTTAGTCCACTGATGGCTGCCGCAGCTGCGATTGCTGGACACTTTGTTGATCCACGTACTTATTAATGAACCTTGAAAAAATAATAAAATGGAAGTATTTGACACTCTTTCCGGGTTGACTGTACCACTTGATAAAATAAATGTGGACACAGACCAAATTATTCCAAAACAATTCCTAAAAAAAATTGAACGTACTGGTTTCGGAGTTCATCTTTTCCACGATTGGCGCTATTCAGATGACGCTGGGACACAGTCGAATTCCGAATTTGTGTTGAACTTGCAACGCTATCAGGGAGCACAAATTTTGTTGACTAGAGATAATTTTGGCTGTGGCTCAAGCCGCGAACATGCTCCGTGGGCTTTGAAGGATTATGGTTTTAAATGTGTTATTGCATCAAGTTTTGCAGACATTTTTTTCAACAATTGCAGAAAAAATGGAATTTTGGCTGTTGTACTTCAACCGGAGGAAATACATTCTTTGTTTGAGGAAGTTGAAGCTAATGAAGGATGTCAACTGACGGTCGATCTCCCGCAGCAGATTGTAAGTTCTCCCGAAGGCAAAAAATATTATTTCGAAGTAGATGTTTTTGCAAAAAATTGTTTGCTTAAAGGTTTGGACGACATTGGCTGGACCTTGCAGTTTGAGGGAAAAATTAAAGCTTATGAACAACAAGCGAGGAAGCAAAATCCTTGGTTATTTTTTGATGTGTAATTTTATCCCGCTAAGGAATCCATGTCATCCTTACGTTTGCCACTAATAATAGTTTTATTCTCAATTATATTTGTAGCGTGTGGGCGTTCTGATTTGACTCGGATACGTCTGCTTTCTCCGGTTAATGAGGCAAAAAAAGATCACTCCATTTTCACTGACAAAACCATTTCCACATCAGCAAAAGAAACAACAGATTCTGATCCAAAAACAAGTGGAGGAGGTATATATTTTTTGTTTAAAAGTATCGGTCTTGGTTATACAACAATTACCACAAATATTGAAAAAAGAACCAATAAATCAGTAGATGATACACTGCTGCTCAAAGAAAAAACAACTCTCAAGACCAATTTTACAGATTTGGCATTTGGCATAGGTGAAAACTTTACTCTGATGTGGGGTGTGGGGGTCCTTTCTGGAGGAACTCTAGACACTACCTTGAATTATGGTTATAGTGGGGCAACGGATGAAACTCTTAAGAACAAGGAACTTTCGGGGCATTCTGTATTTTTGGTGTTATCCCATCACGGATTTGGTTTTGAAACACTGTTAGGCTTTAGAACAAATTACATCAAGGCAAATTTGGAAGACAGTCTAAGTTCTGCAAAAACACTAAAGACAGCAAATTCTATCAGCTATGAAAGTACTAGCCTGAAATTGACTACAAACCAGCTGCAACTTGGAATAGGAGTAACTTTCTAATTGTTCTTTTTTATGTATTGCTGTCAGTATCAGGCAATTGGGTTTTCTGTTCTAATCAAGTAAGTAAATAAAAATCAAAAACTGACTCAACAGACACCATAGTTCCAACAGTAACAACTATTTCTCGTGCTGTCGCATCTTCGATGTTACTGCCACGAGCACAATTCCGATTACATTCAGCAAATCCATTGATCCCAGAAAAGTAACCCAAAGTAATTTAAAATAAACTTATAGCTTGCCGAATTTACTCAGTTGGTGGACTTCCAATACAGTGACTTCAGAGAATGTATTCAAAAAAATGGCCCGTGATTCAATAAAAATGTTTTTTCAGGAGCATAACCCGGCAAGCACCTCAAAATAATCCGGAAAAGTTTTACTCACACAGTCCGGATTGCAGATTGTCACCGACGATTTACCACATGCTACCAATGAAAATGACATGGCCATTCTATGGTCATCGTAGGTGTTGATCGAAGCAATTTTTATCCGTGTAGGAGGATGAATTACCAGATAGTCATGACCCTCCTCAACCAACGCTCCAAGCTTGCGCAATTCTGTAGAAACCGCCTTAAGGCGTTCCGTTTCTTTGACACGCCAATTATAGATGTTCCTGATAGCAGTAGGCCCTGAGGCAAATAGAGCCGTGACCGCCAAAGTCATAGCAGCATCCGGCATTTGATTCATGTCAACGTCAATCCCATTTAATGTTGATCCAGTCAACTTTACCTGACGAGCACCCCAATCAACTTTTGCACCCATCTGTTCTAATACTTCGGCAAAACGCGAGTCACCCTGTATACTTTCAGTACCACATCCTTTTACAGTCACAGAACCTCCGGTAATTGCCGCACCGGCCAAAAAATAAGATGCCGTAGAGGCATCGCCTTCAACATATAATTTCCCGGGAGATTGATAATTTTGGCGGGGAATTTGGAAGGTCTGGAAGTCTTTGTGATTTACTGAAACTCCAAAATGCCGCATCAAACGCATGGTCATTTCCACGTAAGGCACAGAAACAAGTTTGTCAATTATCTCAATCTCAACTTCACTTTTTGCATAGGGTGCAACCAATAAAATAGCTGTCAAATACTGACTGCTTATTGCTCCACTCAAACGTGTCTTACCACCGGGGAGCCCATCTGCAATAACTTCAACAGGGGGACAATCTGTATCATTCAGACATCTTAAATTCGCACCAAGCTGAGAAAGTCCATCTACCAAATCGATAATGGGACGCTCCCTCATACGCGTAACTCCATCCAACACAAAACGTCCGTGCCCCAAAGTCATGGCTGCGGTCAAAGGCCGGATAGCTGTGCCAGCATTACCCAGCATTAAAGTTGCTTCTGATACCGGAATTTTTCCAGCAGTTCCAGAAACAGAGATTAGATTTTCAGCACGTTTTTCTTCGAACTGAATTCCAAGTATTTCCAGTGCTTCCACCATCCTGCGGACATCATCGCTATCAAGTAAATTATGAATCTCGGTCTGCCCTTCTGCCAACATACTAAGAAGCAGTATCCTATTGGAGAGGCTCTTCGAACCAGGCAAATTGACAATTCCGGAAATTTCGTGTATTGGAGACAAAGTGAGTTTATCTTTTGAACTCATGCGTTTCCCCTAATTTTTCGTTCAATGTAGAATTCGGCGGCTTTATAAGAACTGCGTACCAGAGGTCCAGATGCTACATACTCAAATCCCATTTTATCTCCAAGTAATATTAACTCATCAAACTCTTCCGGAGGCACAAATTTTTCTACTTTCAGATGTTTTTTGGAGGGTTGCAGATATTGACCGATGGTCAGAAAATCCACGCCGACATCACGCAGATCTTTCATGGCCTGCAAAGTTTCCGTGCGACTTTCACCAACTCCGAGCATTAATGATGATTTGGTGTAAACTCCTGGACTTTTCTGCTTGATGTAACGTAACACATCCAGCGATTGATCATAACTTGCTCGGGAGTCCCGGACCTTTAAGGTCAGACTCCTGACAGTTTCCAGGTTGTGCGCCAAAACCGCGGGACGTGCGTTTATTACTTGTTGAACCAATTCTGTATTTCCTTGAAAATCCGGCATCAACATTTCAATCAGCATCTCCGGACATGCACGTTGTGTAGAGCGAATGCAGCGTGCAATGTGCGATGCACCCTGGTCAGGAAGATCGTCCCGATCCACAGTTGTTAATACCACATATTTTAAAGCCATATTTTCGATCGTTTCGGCTAACTTCTTCGGTTCTTCTGCGTCAAGCTTACCAGGATTTTTTGATGATTTAACTGAACAAAATCTGCAGCCACGAGTACATGTATCGCCCATCAGCATGAAAGTCGCAGTCCCACCATTCCAACACTCACCAATGTTAGGACAATTAGCCTCTTCGCAAACTGTACTCAGGTTAAGATTTGCAGAACGTTTTTTGATAGAAGAATATCGTTTCCCGCCCGGAAATGGGACTTTCAGCCACGGAGGTTTTTTTGTAGACAATCCAGTCATTTTTGTTGACACTTAATTTTCTAATGAAGGTTATTTCTATTAGATAAAAGTAATCTTTTCTGTCTGACCATTTCACCATAACCTAGGAAACTTCACAATTCAAAACCAAAAATTTACGGGTAGGGCCTTTCCAAGACAGCTAAATTTGAATTATTCCAACTGGCGCTTCCTTGACTTTTTTACATGCCCATTGATACTTTGTTTAACAAGGAAGTATGTGAATGACTTGTTTTGTTTCTGATTTTTTTTTGCGTCATGCAACAAATATAATCACCCATTAAGCATAAATCAAAGGAACATATTTAAACAGATAAACATAAAATGAACGATAACAAAAATATTCGCCCATGGGTTCCAGCAGACGTGGAGCATTTTATTCAGCAACATGCTTCGCAATATCAGGAGATGTCTTTTGAAGAACTAGAAGCAAAAGTCTTTACACTGGTTGATTTACATGAGCAATTGATGGATAAGCAAAGCATAGTACTTTATGCCGGCACAAATGTGATTAATCCAAAAGCTGCTAAAATGCTTTCATCCAGCATTGGTAGTAGAGCCAGTTTAGGTTATCCCGGAGATAAATATAACAAGGGTATGGAGCATGCGGATCAGTTAGAAATAATGTTAATGTCTCTGTTGCGAAAATTGTTTGATGCAAAATATGTTGAGTACAGAGTCCCAAGCGGTTCGATTGCAAACCTTTATGCGTACATGGCAACCACCAAACCTGGTGATAAAATCATGGCTTTTTCAGATTCTGCGGCCGGACATGTAACACACCATGCTGAAGGAGCAGCAGGACTTTACGGGCTTGAAATCCATAAGGTTCCTTTTGATTTTACACAAATGGATGTTGATCTTGACAAGCTGTTGAGTGAAGCAAAACAAGTGCGACCAAAGCTAATAATTATTGCAGGCAGTATGTGCTTATTCCCATATTCGCTGAGTGAAGTCAGGAAAGTGGCTGATGAAGTTGGTGCGTGGATTTTATATGACGCGGCTCATATGGGAGGATTGATTGCGGGCGGTGAATTTCAACAGCCGTTGAAAGAAGGTGCGGATCTGATGACCGGCTCGACTTATAAAAGTTTTGGCGGACCACCTTCCGGAATGATTTTGAGCAATTCAGCAAAATTGGCGGAGCGTTTGGATAAAATTGCTTTTCCAGGACTTACCGCTAATTTTGATCTCAGTCGCGTTGGAGCGATGTTAATAGCTGTTTTGGATTTGCTTACTCACGGCCAAGAATACGCAAAAATGTGTATCTCTAACGCAAAAGCGCTCGCGGAATTTCTGCATGCTGGAGGATGCGAAGTTTTTCAGGTTTACGGAAAAGGGTTTACTAATTCCCAACATGTTGCTTTACCAGCCGAAGCCTACGGAGGAGGGAACACTGCGTCGAAGCTGCTGGAAAAAGCAAATTTGCTTACCAGTGGGATTGGATTACCCTTGCCAGTGGTTCCCGGTGACTTCAACGCGATACGCCTGGGGACACAGGAAATTACTCGTTGGGGTATGTATCCAGAAAGCATGGGAATAGTTGCAGACTTTTTCTGCCGTGTGTTAGTTCAACGGGAAAATCCGGAAAAACTAAAATCTGCTGTTAAAGAATTCCGCAAACAATTTCAAAAACTGCATTTCATTCGTGCTTAAGGAAATTAAAAACAGCTGGAATTTTTAGCAATGGATTCATAAATAAACTTAATAAATATTCAACTGATCAACTTCTTTTAACAAGTAAATTTCCAACTCCAGCATTTCTCGGGCTTCCTCTGCAGAACGCTCATGATCCCACCCTGCAAGGTGTGCGCAGCCATGCGCCAAAAGACGGATAAGTTCTGTATCAAAATCCCAACCGTTTTCTGCGGCTTGCTCCTTGACGCGTTCCCCTGAGACTACCAAATCACCTGCCAACTCCATTTCATTAGTGTACTGAACTTGCGAAAGATCGGAATCCCTTTCATCATCAGCATAAGACCATGAAAGAATATCTGTAGGGCTATCTATACCACGGAATTTTAGATTCAGTTTTTGGATCTCCTTATCATCAGTGAGGTATAAAGAGAGTCCTCGTTCATTTATAAAAAGATTTTTCAGAAATACTTTTAATACTTCCTCGAGCTGATTTTGATTTATTAAACTTTCCCAGTTAGCACCACAACGAATTTCAATCATGAGTCTTTTTTTGAAAAAGAAAAAACACGCAAATGAGCACTACGACTCCGTGGATTTTCAGTGGTCTCTTTGGCAGATGCATTAACCGGTCGTCTTGTAATTACTCTGCCCAAAGATTTTTCACCACATATACAGTAAGGTAAATCAGTTGGACAAACACAAGGGTTTTCCCATTTACGGAACTGGTGTTTGACCATCCTGTCTTCTAGTGAATGGAATGAGATTATGGCCAAACGTCCATCTAGCTTAAGACATGACGGAACCTCTTTTAACAAAACTCCAAGTTCATTTAATTCATCATTAACGACAATTCTGATTGCTTGAAAAGTTAATGTTGCGGGATTAAATCCTGGCTTTTGTAATCGTCTTGGTTTTACATGCCCTACCAGATCAGCAAGTTCTTTGGTTGTTTCCAACGGTTTTTCCTCACGTTTCGCGAGGATGGCACTAACTATTTTACGAGCAAAATGTTCCTCACCATAAGTACGCAATATCCTAAGCAATTCGTGTTCACTTGAATTATTAACCAGATCTGCTGCAGTAAAGTCCTGACGATCCGGATCCATACGCATATCAAGTGGACCGTCATACATAAAGGAAAATCCGCGCTCTGGACGTGCAAGCTGTTCGGAAGAAAGACCGATATCAGCCAAAATATAATCAAACCGAGATTCCCCCCATTTTTCAAAACAACGAGGCAATTCTGAAAAAGATGCATGATCTAGACGTATTTGTTTTTTGTAATTCTTGAGACATTCTGCTGCTGCGTTTAATGCTTTTACATCCCGATCTATCCCATACAAATTTGCTTCAGGAAATTTTTCCAACAACCTTCTGCTGTGTCCTCCACCTCCGAGAGTACAGTCCAAAATTGACTTGCTTGCATGCGGGGCAAAATCTAAGACTTCTTCGGCTAATACAGGAATATGCTCAAACTCCATATTCATTTAAAGAGAAAGACCGTTTTAGCCGCAGAATGAAAAGGATAAATTCTTCGGAAAGTAATATTGTCTTTACGGACTAAATTGTTAAAAAGGAAATGAGGATTGAGTGCCTCTTTTTGAGAAAACATAAGGTTAAGTAGAGTTACTGCCAGTTTATCCGGAAAATCTGCTGACGTGACCAAAACAGGATTCCATGCTACTGCTGATAATGCCTCAGTTTGATATGAAAAAGTATTAGCAGAAATTTTTTTATGTCTGAGCCATGGATATTCTAATTTCAGTGACTGAATGAGTCGCTGCTCCAATGATAAAAGCCTGATCCCAGCAAAGTGCTCAAGCCAGTTATTGATTTCATCTAAAGGTGCAGGTCCAGTAAATGCCATAACTTCCTCAGAAAAACCGCCCATGAAATCAGGAATACTGCTACCGTTGAACCAGCTTATTTCGGTCCGTGGAGATAACTTCTTCCAGACTTGAGCAAAATGGAGTGAATTATCATGTACTAGTAAAGTCTGTGTACTATCGAGAGATAGATACGAACCCGGAACAGTACCAAGGATATAAAGCCAATTATTCCAGAGCAAAGATAAAACGCGCACTCCAGTAAATTTTTTTAACTTTTCGTGTGCAGTTTTAGCGTCAATGATTGCCAAAGAAACTCTATTATTCGTTAGTTGTGTCAAACGATTCTCCGCAGATATTTCCGTACGTATCACAAGTTGCGATTTGATGATTCCTGCTGATGATGCCCACAGTCTTGACAACTCATTTGCAAATATATATGAACCTGTACCTTGAGATGCGGTCAGGATTATATGTTGTGACTTACCCCATGAAGTCCATGACAATGAACAAACCCACAACATCAGAAATATTTTTGTAATTACTTTTTTCATCGTATTTGCTAAGTTACTTTTGGCATTCATGACAAAAATAAGTGCTGCGTTGCTGCTGAACTATACGTTGAATTGGTACATCACATTCCAGACATGCCTGATTGTCTTTACCATAGACTTGGAGAAATTGTTGAAACTTCCCGGTCTTGTCATCAACTCTGCGGAAATCAGAAATAGTAGTACCGTTATTCTTGATAGCTTCTTCCAGTATACTTTGAGTGTGCTTAATGATTTTAGTCCAATCTTTCTTGAGAAGCTTTCCTGCTGCGCGTTGAGGATGAATTCGTGAGCGGAACAAAATTTCCGAGGCATAAATGTTGCCGAGTCCTACCACTACCTTTTGATCTAGCAGTACAGTTTTAATTTCACGTTTGGAGAATTTCATTCGATTGATAAAATAATTGGGATTCATCTCAGCAGATAGCGGCTCAATTCCTAGTTTGCTCAATGACTTTGAATCTGACAGCTTATCATATACCTCCAAAGTTCCAAAGCAGCGAATATCATCAAAAATCATTAGACGTCCACTTTTTAAGTAAAACCACACTCGATTATATTTAGAAGGTTCCTCAAGCGGATCACTAACTATGAATTTGCCCGTCATACGCAAATGAGCAATTAAATATCTTTGCGGCTGCAGATGAAAAATTATAAACTTGGCTCGGCGTGTAACATCCAGAAATGTCATTCCGCATAATTCATTCTGAAATATGTCAAGGTCTCCCTGGACTATCGGGTTTTTGCGGAATATTTCAACAGATATAATTGCATCTCCGCAGATTTCATCTCGTAATTCTCTAACAACAGTTTCAACTTCTGGTAGCTCCGGCATATTTTGATCGGCTAAAATGGTTTGTTATTATGAAAGTTATTCTAACCGAGTCAAATTCGACTCTCAACTTCATTTTAACAATTCACTTGTGATAAAAAATATTTTTACCTCACAAAATGAAGATGGATTTAGATATAATATAACTCTGACCCTAATATAATTTAGATTATCAAAATTTAAGCTAATCCTATTCGGATGACACTAAGCTATTTAGTTTAAGCCTCATAAAGTTTAGCTATTTTTACAGCTGCTGTTTGAATGTGGCTTTTGATTAGAATTGAAAAACAGTCTAAACCAGCATATATTCTGATTGTATACTGCTTCCTGAAACTGGAATAATAAAATTCTAGCGCTTCTGTGATATTTCACCAAACCATCAAAAATTAATATGTTTTTTAAAGTATTATTTTTGTCTGAAATAGAATTTGCATCGAGCTTTAAGAGTTTTAGTGTTGGTGAGGCGAGGATACTGGCTTTAGAATAAACAGCATATAAGAATTAATTAAACTCAGACATTTTCTTAAGCTAAACTCAAATAAATTATTTTATATCTGATACGTTAATGATAAAATATTTTCTTAAAAAATGCTTTGTGCTGCTGACTTACAAAATAACTTTTTACTATTGAGAGAAAAAATGGCCGTTGGATGGTCCCGTGATGGTGCTGTACAGGAGCAAATTGATGCCACTGTAGCAGATGCTGTAGATTTAGCAAGAAGTCGTTTGTCCGAAGGTGAAAGTTCAATCCTTTGTGAAGAATGTGAATCTTTGATCACAGAAGGCAGGCGCAAAGCTTTGCCCGGGGTTAGGCTTTGTATTGTATGTCAGTCAGAGCTCGAAAAACATCAAACATCGATCAATTATTTCAACCGCAGCGGAAGCAAAGACAGCCAGCTAAAGTAAATCTATCCGTGAGCTTGCGGATTACTGCCTGAGTGAATGCAATTGGAACTACCACTGTCAAGCTGACCAAAGTGATTGAAAACTGCATAACGATTGAAATGTTATTATTTTGCACTGATGAAAACAACTCATTATAAGTATGTATAAGTTGAAATATTTTAGCCTGATTTATATTAATCAGAATTAGTCTAAAAGAAAAGGTTAAAGGATTTTGAAAAAATTATAGGAAAGTGTTTGGAGATTAAGATTTTGAGAACATTATATAGTTGAATAGACAAAATCACCTATCATGTTTTTTGCAGGCTCTCCATAACAATTTTTCTATCTTGAGATTTGAGCATAAAATCCTCCTCAAGAATTGACAAAATTTGCTGAGGCATTATTGTACTGATTGTTTTTGGATCATCAAAACCAAGTAGCACCCTGATCAAACGCCTGAAAACCTCCAAAGGAGATCCTGTAGAACTGGCACTAAGTTTAAGTTGCCTTTCTATACCTTGCGGCACTTCGAACCGATGCTTTTTTTCATTGTAGTCAAAAGGTGCATTATTGTTACTGTAATAACCATGCGGTAAAAATTTGAATCTAGCATAATTATTCAAGAATTCGTGTGTTGTTTTACTTTTAGATAAATCCTGTTCGAGTTCGTTTTCAAGACCTTCCCCAATTTTAAAGGAATTTTCCATTTTGTTTAACAATGTGAAAAAAGTATGAGTATTTGTCAATACCTGATAGATCATTTTTCCTTCTGAAGAAGTCATTGTTTTGCAAGCTTCTTTCAAGGCTGTCATTTCAAAAGGAGGGAAAGGATCATAAACAGATTTTTTCCCTCCAGAAGAAAAAAGCTCTGATTTACTTGATTTATCTGATTTACGCGACTTGGATTTTCTCTGTATTGTTGCTGACTCTGTTTTTTTAACATCATTCAAGGCCCCTTCTGGCTGAGCCTCAGCTTTTATTTTCCGTGCTTGAATTCTGGTTTCAACTGGTTTTAATTCTGATTTCAATTCAGCTAAAAAACGTTGTTCTTCCTGTGCACCCTGACCGAACATTTCATCAAAAATCCAATTCAGTTCCTCCACTTGCTCTGTACTTTTCTGCAGTTTTTTTTCTGAGTATACTGCATCTCGTTCAAGAATAGCAATTGTCTGCTCGTACAAAGCTTCTGAGTCAAGATTTTGTTCGCGCAATTTCCCAAGTTCAAGCCAAATTGATTCAACCTCCTTGATTGAACTTTTAAGCAAAACTGATGTTTGAGTAACACTACCGAAAACCATTGCTGCAGAAGTTAAACTCGCATTTTCATCATATGCTGTCTGCAAATAATTATAAGTTTTCCTCGAATTCCAATCTGAAGCATTAGATAATGTTTCCACAAATCCATGTATTCGTTCACAATACTTTATCATCTCATTTTTACCTTCTTCCAGTAAATCAAGCGCATATAACATCCCTTCATTTATTGGAGCATCAAACAACTCAAGATCTTTTACGATTTTCTGTAATTGATTAAGTTTCTGAGTCTTTGAATCAGCAACGCGACCGCCTTTTTCCAGCATACCTTTGATCAAAGCTAGGACTTTATGCAGGAAAGTACTAGTGATAGTTTGTGAAGAAGCATTGTGATAGATTTTCCCGAAGGAGATGGAAAGATTTTGCAGGATACCGGTCACCTCCCTTAAAGTCACTTCAACGCCCCCAAATGTCTCAATAAAAAGTTGTAGATTTTCCAACTCCTGTTTTGCATTCTCGTGGAACTGAGAGATACTTTTTTCAATACCTCCACTTTCTTTTTGTTCTTTGAGTTTTTCCAAATGTTTCTGGAAAAATCCTAGGGGTTCGAAAGGAATGCGCAGCAAATACATTCGCAAAATCATGTCGGTACGTGAGATTTGGCAAAGTTCAATTCCCCAATCTGGAATATTTTTTGAGTTTGAAATATTTACATTTTTCAGTTTTTGTTGAATTTTTGAAAGTTTTTCCAAAAGTTCATCCGGCTTTAAAATTTGCGGTTCTCTTTTTTTGGCAAGGGTATTTCTAAGAGCTTCCTTTTCCAAGTCCTGTATTCGACTTACACTTTTGAAATACTTATAAACATCTTGAACCTCTTCAATAGTCATAGGTTGATCAAAACTGCTGAAATTTTGATTGTTCAGTAAAGTACCTGCTAATGATGAAGCTCCAGAATAGAGTTCTTCAACTTCATTTTTTGCTGCATCATCAACCGCAGCGTCTATTGGCAAAGAAACCCATTTACCCTTTTGGTGTCCGTCACGGATACTTTTAATTTTTTTCAGCGATAATTCGATGGCTTTAGCAGGGGATAACCCAAGTGGTTCTGTACCATAAAATCCCTGATCCAGACTGAGATGGATACAATCCGCCTGACGTTCTATTTGTTTTTTCATTTTCAAGAAACGATCCGCCTCCCTGTTGAAATGTTCAGGACTGCGGCATTTTTCATATAGCTCTTTGTTGATCCGGTTTATATCACCCAGCATGGTGACAATACACTCTGGTTCACCCGCTTGAAAAATCCAGCGGTTTTCTTTAGCCAGCGCGATATGTACAAACTTAGTTATTCGCTTAGCTTGTTTCAATGCACCCTGTATTTGAGATACCGGCAACCTCTCTGCTTGCAAAGAAGATTGGGCATGTTTTAATTGTTCAAGCGTATTAGTGGACATAAAAACATCTCCAAGATATAATGAACCATATTAATATTTTTTCCTTCAGACTAATAAACATTCTGGTTCGGGTTTAGTGGTTGATCAGAGTATATTTTTCTAGTAGAGTTACAAGCAAATACAAATCAAATACCTTGAAGAAAAGGGAATTCGAGCGTCAAAGTATGAATTCAATATTGGATAGTATCTCACAACCTAAAGAGATTCAAAACTTAAATTTAAAGGAATTGATCCAACTGGCAAAAGAATGCCGACATAGAATTATTGAGGTCACTAGTCAACAAGGCGGACACCTGGCTTCATCACTTGGCACTGTTGAAATTACAGTTGCTCTCCTAAAGAATTTTGATTTTAGTATAGACCGAATTGTATGGGACGTTGGTCACCAGGCTTACCCTTATAAAATTCTGACTGACCGCAACAAACATTTTGATTCTCTGGGTAAAGCAGGCGGCATTAAGAAGTTTCTCTCTCGTGATGAAAGCAGCTATGACCATTTTGGAGCAGGGCACGCCTCCACCTCAATCTCTGCGGCGCTTGGGATGGCAATCGGACGCGACTTACAGCAAAAAAAACACCGTGTAATTGCTATTATCGGTGATGGAGCAATGACTGGCGGGTTAGCCTTTGAGGCTCTAAATCACAATGGCTCTCTAGATAAAAATGTACTGGTAATCTACAATGATAACGGTATCAGCATTGATCCAAATGTTGGGGCAATTTCAAAATTACTAACCCGATTTGCGTCTTCCAGATTCTACAACCGTTTTCGTGAGGAAACTCTAGAATTCGCAGAAAAAGCTCCTTTCTCTGAACAACTTGGTCTTAAAACAACTTTACAGAAATTACATGATTCTGCAAAGAGTTTTTTTTCGCCACCAAGCATGCTTTTTGAACAATTAGGTTGGCGTTATTTTGGTACAGTTGACGGACATAAACTCCCGGATCTGCTGAATTTGATAGATCATGTAAAAAATCTGGACGGACCAATTGTGATCCATGCAATCACTCAGAAAGGAAAAGGTTATGCTTTTGCTGAAGAGGATTCCTACAAATATCATGGAGTAACCCCTTTTGAACCAGTCGATGGTAAATTTATTAAAAAAGAACCAACCGGTAATGCAAAAAGTTTTTCCGAGGTTTTTGGTGACAAACTTGATGAATTAATGGCACGTGACCAAAAGTTAGTCGTTTTGAGTGCTGCAATGTTAAGCGGAACTGGGATTGTTAAACTTCAACCTAAATATCCAGACCGTGTGCTTGACGTAGGCATTGCGGAAGGACATGCCGTCACATGTTCAGCAGGACTTGCCGTTGCTGGTAACAAGCCTTTTGTTGCAATTTATTCAACTTTCCTGCAACGCGCATTAGATCACATTATTCACGACATCGCGATTCAAAAACTTCCGGTATGTTTTATGATAGATCGAGCCGGACTTGTAGGAGCAGATGGTCCGACACACCATGGATTATATGACCTTACTTATTTGCGGATGATTCCAAACATGACAATCATGGTTCCGCGAAATGGAGCAGAATTACGAGGAATGATGGAATTTGCCTGCAATTACGAAAAAGGACCATTGGCAATACGTTATCCAAAAGCTTCTACTGCTGAAGTAGATGAGAATAAGAGCCCACAACTTGAATTTGGGAAAGCATATATTTTGCGTAAAGGCGAAGATGTGGCTCTATTTGCTGTGGGGCTGATGGTCGATACTGCAGAGGATGTGGCAGATCTTCTTCAGGCAAAAGGATATTCAACAGCTGTTATTAATGCCAGATTTGTCAAACCTCTTGATGAAAAAATGATTGTAAATTTTGGCAACAAAGTAAAATTGCTGGTAAGTATGGAAGAAAACACGAGGCATGGTGGTTTCGGCAGTGGTGTGCTTGAAACTCTGAGTGAAAATGGAATTAGAGTGCCAACATTACTGATTGGTGCCCCGGACCGTTTCATTGAGCAAGCTTCTCAGGAAGAACAGAGAAAGGCTGCTAATTTGAATGCGGAGCAAATTTTTATGCGTATACTTGAAAGGATACATTTGCCTGCAGAGAAAATTGGTAACAAAAGAACTGGTTTGCAAAAAATTCACGCCTAACAAGCATGTTCATTTAAAATATTTTTTTAAACATTATTAATTAAACATTGTCTATTTCTGATTTAAAAATTAATTTTAACTTTTTTCACAAGACAAACGGTTTTTTCCCTGAAAGATAATCATTACTTGTTAACAGTGTATACTAAAATGTACAGCTCTTGCATTTGTTTGACAGTGCTAAACATTTTTACCTGAGGAACCGAAGTACAAATCCCATGAATAGATAGCGTCAACCATTTATTGAAGGAAATTTAACATGTCAAATGATTTATTAAAACAGCTCGAAGAAAAAATCACTGCTGCAATCGAAACCATTGAATTGTCACGTATGGAACTTGCTGAATTAAAAGAACAAAACAATGAATTAGAAAACCGTTATGTTGACTGGGAAGATCGGCTGTCAGCTTTGATTGAAAAATTTGAGCAACTGGAAAATGAAGATATCGTCGAGATTGAAGCAGAATCAGAGAATCCAACTCAGAAAGAAGAGGAAGAAAATATTGAAGAGTTAGGGGCTGAAGAAAATGAAGCAGATGAACAAGCATTAGAAATTTCAGCTGATGTTGATGAAACTGAAAATCCTGTATTTGGAACAAGTCCGGAGTCATTCACAGAAGCTCCAGAATCTGCTCAACATTACGCATGACCGGATTCCGCATTCCGGATCCAAATAGTATTTTACTGCACAGAGTTTTTTGGCCTGCACATCCAATTGCGAAGAATATGTTAATTCAGCTTCTTCGCAAACTACTTTCTTTATTATTTATAAGTTTATTTTTTTGTGGACTTGCATCTCATCCGTCACTTCAGGGGCGACCATTAGTAGGGGTCCTTTCTGTCGATATACACTATCCATCAAGGGGATTGAATTGGCTGGAAATTTTCCTCCAGGAAGAACTCTCTCTACAGTTACAACTAGCGGATAGTTTCTCTATCATTTCTCCTGAATCAATGCGCCGCTGGAATCAGCGGTTAAAAAACTCAGATTGGGCGGAGTCAAATTCTTCTGGATTAAATAATTCCGAAATATCACAACTAAAACCAGATAAAATTCTTAAGTTGTCTATACAGAAAGTCCTGAACCAACTTTCTGTCACTTGGAATATCCATAGCTTTAGAGAAAATAAATCCTTAAAAATTATAAAAAATATTCATTCTTGGATAACTCCTGACAAACTGATCAATTCGCTGTTGAACGATATTATAAAAGAAGACAAATTCTTCAGAGATCTTAGGTATTTTCCTTTAAATTACACATGGGAGGGAATTCGGAGTTTTTACCAATGGAGGCTCAAATCAGTTCCAAAAATCAATTCTTATGCTTGGATAGAGCATAAAGATGAGTTGGAGGCTCTTATCTTTAGTTACCCTTCTTTGGAAGCTAAAGTGAGATTTTACAGATCGATTCTACTCATTATCAAAAGCAGTGAGATGGACCCTGCCCACGTTCCTTCATTGAATTCAGCCGAAAAAGATATTTTGGCGTCTATGGAAATTCATCCTGGAAACGGTGCACACCACAGTTTGCTCGCCCTATTACATTACCTACGTAAAGAACCGTTATTTGCTAAACAGCAAGCAAATATTGCACACAAGATAAATCCTAGGGACGGTTTGGCTTTAATCATTTATGGTCTTACTATTGGGAAAACGCCTCAAGCAGGTTCCTCATACATAAGGGAAGGGCTCAGGCTTTATCCTTTTGTAGCCGAGCCGAGTTCGGACAACTGGCAACCTTATCATGCACTTGTGAAAGATTTAGAACCGTGGCTAAATACTTCAATTTCTAATAATAAAACAAATTATGATCAGTTAATGAGTTTCGGTAATGAAAATTACAACGCCCAACGATGGTCGGAAGCACGTCAAGCTTTTAAAGATGCATCTGTCTTAGAGCCTTCACTTCCCAAGCCATTGCTATCTTTAGCGAAGCTGGATTTAGCTCAACATAATACGCAAAATGCTCTTTCACTACTCACTAAAATTAGACAGAAATTCCCGCGACATGCTGACACAATATTATATACAGGCTATGCTCACGAGAAATTAAAACACTACAACAAAGCGGAGTCTTTTTATCGTGAGGTGCTTAATCTTAAACCCGAACACCACAAGGCACTCCTGAGGCTCGGTGCAGTTCTTATTAAATTAGGAAAAAGGGGGGAAGCCCGGAGTTTTTTGGAAAGCCTAACTCAAAAATATCCCATGTATACAGTTGCCTGGTGGAATCTTGGTATTATCTATTATCAATTGGGAGAACTTGAACTAGCTGAATCCGCATGGGAAGAATCCCTAAGGCTTGAGCCAGATAACAATCAAGTGAGGGTACGTCTTGCACAACTTCGAGAAGAGTTATTTTGAATCTCAGCCTAACTTCAAAATTATTTAACGATAATTTTCATTTAGGCTCCACTATTGCAATTTGTACTAACAGATGAGTTTTTTATTCTGATTATATTTATTTTTTTGGCATAAAGATAATTATATTATATTTATTTATAATATAATATCAGTATATTAAGTCTTTAACGACAAACAATAACGGTAGATATTCAATCTAAGATTAAGAGGAAATTTTTGCAATTACAAATCCATAAAACGTTAAGTGTTTCTAAAGATGTTTAACTAATTTTTGTAGAAATTTTTCTAAATTTTGATTAAATAGACGTTTTTACAAAAAGTTCTGTTTACAAAAAATAATGAAAACCTGCTTGGAATAATTGTTAATATACTGTACTTTAACTTGAAAATAATATAACATACATTGATTTAGAAAATAAAAAGCTTGCATTACATTTAAAAAGTCCATAGACTCTCAAGCGCGACCGTTGACTAGAGTCTCCAAGATTAAACAGCACAGAAGAAGGAATTAAAGATGAAAAAAATATTAATTTTACTTATATCTGTCTTTTTTTCTGTACAGGTTTCAGCCCAAACTCAGGAAGTTTTACCGACAGATGAAACTTCCAAAACAAATTTGGCAGGTAACTACATTTACGCAGATTCATACTTTAAGAAATCCAAAACAGGTGTTATTTTGAAGAATGGGCTAATAAATCCCTTCTTCTACGGTTGGCGTTTTGTAGTGTACAACACAGAAAAGTTTTTTATTGGTGGTTATGGGATGACAGGTCAGACAGGTGGTCCAACAGAAACTGGTACTATGTCAATAGGTGGAATGACAGCTGGTTATGATTTTACTATCTTTGACGACATATACATGGACTGGGGTCTATCAGCTGGTGGTGGAGGTGGTAAATCGTATGATGAAACTACTGTCATAGATGAGGGTGGTGTGTTCGTAGAGCCTTGGATTGGTTTTAACCATAAGATTGGAGAAAATACAGACTTTAATTATTCCTTCTCATATTTCATGATGCCTAACAGTAAACAGTATAATGGCTGGGCTGCATTTAATCTTCGCATTGATTTCATCATCAATTAATTAAACTATAAAGCAGGGCGGATTTTTGATTTGCTTTGATGTCAAAAAAGATGGGATTTGCTGATGAGTCTCCCGACTTATTAAAGCCTATTTTTAGTCTTTCTATAATTTCCTTAAAATAATCCAGACAAAACTTTAAAAAGTTGTATCCCAATGTATCATAGTGCTACTCGACGAAATGTTACTTCCCGCTAATTCATTCGACCGATTTAAACTGACTACAAATAACCCCACCTAGATTCCCTCTGCCTTTAATTGTATTACTTAAGGTCCTGTCTAAATTTATCAGAAGGAAAAAATTTTGTGTTTAAAGCTTTAAATATTTTGCAATTCTGATAGTATGTTCTCCCAAGAACTGGGGGAAATTTTGAACTCTGGTGCTGAGCACATTCACTATATTTACTCAGGCAGCTTCTTTTTCCCTTCAGAAATATTGACTTCCTAGTAAAAATTATGAGGTATGTTATGGGAGAAACTGAAAAGAAAGAGCAATTAGAAATGATGAGGGAGGCAGGAGTTAAAGCCGGTATAGCCCCTGTACAAAATCTATTTAATGAAGATCAGCGTATTGAAGAAGTTAAGCGTCTCGGGATATTAGATCTAAATCTGAGCAGGGAATCCCGTTACAATTCAATGACTCAAGTTGCTACATATCTTACAGATTGTCCTCAAAGCACAATCAATATCCTTGGTTCAAATGTCCAACAGTGTAAGGCTAGTTTTGGTTTCGAGCCTGAACAAAAAGAAATGATGGAAGAAATTCCACGTGAAATTTCTGTTTGTCAGTTTGGTCTTGCCAAGCCAGGGCAGCCACTTATTATTGAAAACATTTTAGAGGATGATAGGACAAAGAACTGGAAAAACATGCCTTTCGATCCCGGATTTCGATTTTATGCGAGTTTGCCTTTGATGAGCTCTCGTGGGTTTTCAATAGGTACACTCTGTGTTTTTGATCCAAATCCAAAAAATCTTGATCATCAACAAATCGACGGTTTGCGCCTCTTATCAGATCAAATCGTACACATGCTGGAAAAAGAATTAAATCCTAAAGAGGGAGTAGCAGTACCGGAAGACAAAACTAAAGAGCAACCTAGCCAAATGAAAGGGCAGTACTATTCAGTGACAAGTATTCTTTTTGCAGATTTTATCGGTTTCACAAATTTGGTGGAAAACAGTGATCCAGGTGAGCTTCTGGAGACACTTAACATTTTCTTCAATGGTTTCGATAGAATAATTTCAAAACATAATGTCCTCAAGGTCAAAACTGTTGGAGACTGCTATATGTGTGTTGGTGGGATACCATCTCAACAAAAAACCCATGCCAAAGAAGTATGCGCTGCTGCAATAGACTTACTCAAGTTTGTTGAAGGTACCAACATTCAGTATGAAGCACTTGGTAAGCCCTGCTGGGAACTTCGAATTGGTATTCATTCAGGACCGGTAATCGCCGGAAGCGCTGGAAACGCTTTTGATATTTGGGGTGACGCAGTCAATATTGCGGCAAGGCTGGAAAGCAGTGGAGAAAGTGGGAAAATCCACATTTCTGAAAAAACCAAAGATTACCTTGAAGGGACAGGGAATTGTACTCCAAGAGGTGAGGTGGAACTTAAAGGCAAAGGTTCATGGTCTACATTTTTTCTTGAAGGACTCAACTGAATTTAATTTGCTACAAATCTAAAAATGTTTCTTGACCACAACCGAAGAAATTATACAGGATTTATTCAAGCTACGATTCTTTTAATAACAGCGAATTAGGAACCTTTATTTCTTTTAAAATAACTTGAAAAGCAATTCTTTAGTTTAGGTTTGCTTAGAAATAATTGCTAACGGGACCTAGTTCAACATTTATTTCTTGTAGGAAATTTTAGACGGTTTAACGATCCCTTTAGATTAACTTTTATTGTCTCTCCGCACTGAAATGAGCGTAGCATGTTGCTCAAGCTGCTGATTTCACCCTTAAGCTCAGGTGAAGGGGTTAGTTCTAAGTTTAAATCAATTAGCGACATAAGTGGTCTCTTCTCATTGAACCTAATTGTACCTTCAATTGTACCTTCCAGAGATCCTTTTATTTGAATCTTTCGGACGGCAATTATGGGCCCTAGCTGTAAGTCAAACAGTACCTCTGAAAAATCAAGTCCCGGGATTGGTAAATTAAGCATTGACGCTCCACCAGAAAAAAGAATTTGAGAGTTCCTAAGTTGACCTACCAGATTCCCTTCTGGAAACCGGGCTTGTTTATTGTACAGGGCACTAAAATTTTCTATCTGATAAGACATGTCCAGACTACCAGATACTGAGGCATATGATAGTGCTGTAACCAGCGGTATTTGTTCAAGTTTAACACCCTTAAGAGAAATATCGAGCATCTCCCAAGTCAGCAACTCAGTAAAAATCTCGGCTTTACCCCCATGAAGTTTACTATGTATTAATGCTTTGCCTGAGATTATAAGCGGCAATAAAGGCATCTCTACATTCTCAAGTATAAGCTGCCTTGCATCCGGAGTTTCTACCAACCATTCAGGTGTGCTCAAAGCTATTTCTGGAGTAATGAATTTTAGCCACCTTAACTCTACAGCTTCAACCTCGAACGGAATCCCTGTTTGTGTTGTCAAACGTAACTGAAGCGCATTCGAGATAGATTTACCGGGAAAATTTTCTTTAAATCCCCAAAAGATTAGCAAAGCAATTAGCATCAGGCCCATTAAAATTGTCAATAAACTCTTTAAAATCCTCATTTGTCTCACCCTCCTAGTTGCTTGTGTACTTGAAACGAGGTTCGTATCTGCCTACTACCAGGGCTGATACTGATTTTCAAATGTGAAGTATGTAAAACAGGACGATGATTTTCCAACTTGTATAGCATAGACAAAAACTGATCCAGTTGAAGTCTGTCTAACCCTACCTTAACTCCCTCAGTTCCTTTTTGAACATTGCTGAGTACATTAAGTTGCAAATTGTCCTGAATTTCAAGAGAGCGGGCTATGTTTTCCACGAAAGAACTAAGATCCTGAAGCATAACAGGAGAGTTAGGATTACTCTGAATTTTATTCCATTCACTAGAGAGCGATCGGATTCGCTTAAATTGAAGTTCCTGCTTTTCAATTTGTATAAGCAGGTTTTTCTCTTGAATGTTAAGTTTGTGTATGCCCCATGCTCCTACCAGCAGAATAATCAGCAGAAATATTAAAGCAATCAGAAGCTGCTCCCTCATTGAGAAATTTGGCATGAGAAGAGTCTATTGTTTAGGAGAGTGCAAATCAGACACGATTTTTGAGAGAATCATATTTCCGTTCGGTATATCCTGTATAAATCTGACGTGGTCGTCCAATCTTTGAAACACCGTTACGCATTTCCAACCAATGTGCTATCCAGCCCGGTAAACGTCCTAGGGAAAAAAGGACTGTGAACATGTCTGTCGGGAATCCCAATGCTTTGTAAATAATCCCGCTGTAGAAGTCAACATTTGGATATAGATTACGCTCGATAAAATATTCATCCGTAAGTGCTGCTTCCTCGAGTTGTTTGGCGATATCCAACAATGGATCGGCTTCTCCAAGTAGGCCCAATATTTTATCGCAGTAACCTTTTAGAATGGTAGCACGAGGATCAAAGTTTTTGTATACACGATGCCCGAAGCCCATCAAACGGAAACCAGAGCTTTTATCTTTAGCCAATTTTACAAATTTTTGAACGTCTCCACCATCATTATGAATTTGCTGCAGCATTTCCAACACAGCTTGATTTGCTCCGCCATGCAAAGGTCCCCAAAGTGCAGCAATTCCGGTTGAGATTGATGCAAATAAGTTCGCCTCACTACTACCAACTAACCTGACTGTGGATGTTGAGCAGTTCTGTTCGTGATCTGCATGCAAAATGAAAAGCACATTAAGAGCCTGAACAAATTCGGGTGGCACTTCGTAATTTGTTGAAGGCACTCCAAACAACATATTCAGGAAGTTTTTGGCATAAGTAAATTTGTTAATCGGATAAACAAAGGGCTGCCCAATATTTTTTTTGTATGACCAGGCAGCAATAGTAGGTAGTTTACCCATCAAACGCCAAATCGCTAAATCAACCGCATCACTATCGGTTGCACTGAAATCAGGATAGAAGGTGGAAAGCGCGCAGACTATACTCGAAAGAATTGCCATTGGATGTGCACCCTTAGGGAAGGCTTCATAAATATGGCGTACATCTTCGTGCAATAGAGTGTGCCGTTTAACATTTTTTTCAAAATCGTGCAACTGATGATTTGTTGGTAATTCTCCATAAATCAACAAAAAACTAACTTCTAAAAAATTGGATTCACTCGCAAGTTGTTCGATTGGATAACCTCGATAGCGTAGGACACCTTTTTCTCCATCGAGGAATGTGATACTACTTTCGCAGGATCCTGTATTAACAAAACCTGGATCAATTGTTATTGCTTTAGTTTGTGAACGAAGTTTACTTATATCAACGCCAATTTCACCTTCACTGCCCTTGACAAGTGGCAATTCTATAGATTTTTGATTAACTTCAAGTTTTGCTGTATTCAACATTGTGTCACCATTTATAAATATGATGTGATCTATATTTAAAATAATTTCCTCACCCCTTGAAGACAGAGTACCAGATACCCATTAAAGAGCAAGATGTTCAGCCTAAATATTTTTGCTTGATTCTGAACAGTTTTGTTTATTTAAGGAGAGAATCTCTAGATTTGCTACTGTTCTATAATCGTATCTTCCGGCCTTTCTGACATATATTGATTTTTAATCTTACTCTGAACCCATGATTTTACAATTTCTCTTATATTCGGAAGCAGCAGCAGAAATCCTATAGTGTCCGTTAGAAACCCAGGTGTGAGGAGTACGATCCCTGCAGCTACAATTAGCAGAGCTTCTAGCAGTTCTCCTGAAGGCATACGACCTTCTTTTATACTTTCTTGTATTTTAAATAAGGTTTTTATTCCCTGAATGCGGGCCAAATATGCACCTAATAATCCAGTAAAAAATACCAATGCAATTGAAGTAAATACTCCGAAGACTGAGCCTATATGTATCAGCAGGTAAATTTCAACAAGTGGAATAGTGGTAAAGGCGAGAAATAACTTAAAAAACATTAGCCATGGAATTTGGTGTGTGTCTTAAGAAGTTTAAAAAATTTAGGAAGAATCAGAACTAACCGGCGTTATTCTGAATCTGTTAATACCAGAAATTGCCTGGCGACCGCTTGCCTGCCTTCCGATCACCCTCCAGTAGAGTTGATTCTTCTCTTTTGACCTCATTAACCCCATCGCCATTCCAGGCAGTTCGCCAGCAAGCGGAACAAGTTCCTTATCAGCAATCCAACGGTTCCCCTGAGGCAAGTCAAAATATGATCCAGTATCTTCAAATTTTTCATCTACACCAACCTGAATTTTAAACTCACTGTAGGCCAAACTGTCCCACTGAAACAAGAATAGACCATTTTCTTCAAAGATAAATTTATCAGTTGGTAAAAGCAACTTAATGTCACTAAGCTTAATTACATTTGATTTAGTAATATTATTATTTTCCTTCAGTTCTTCAAGTTCGTTTTCAGGGTCAACTGTTGCAATTATTTGGTAATTCCCCAAAAGTTGATCATCCGGAAGGACGTACTCCAAGTCAAATGTTATTACTTCTCCAGGCGCCATTACACGAGTTGTGGGCATGGCAATTACAGTTTTACGCATCGGTTGTTTAACATTGTAATATTGAATCTTTGCTACAATGTCTTTGACAATATCTCCTCCTCCATTCATTAAGTTGAGACGTAATCTAAGCTTTTCTCCGCGTAGAGCGTGCTTCGGCAAAATTTGTACTGATTCCCAGCGTAAATCCGGCGGATCAAATCTCAATGGTGATATAATCCGTTTCCCAGAAACTACAATTCCCGATGCAAGTTGAGTCTTAGCAACTTCTACATCCTGTGGTGAAGCAATGAAGAAATAGCGTTCACCTCCCGGGGTAGTATTTACTATAATACGTTTGAAATTCGTATCCCATATTCTGACTGAAATTTGATAAAGACCGGTATTTTTTAAAGCGATTTCATGTAGTACCCTTGCTTTATCACCTGCTTGAATTGAGTATACTTTACGGTGTCGCTTTGTTTTTAACTCCTTTGAGTTCACTTTGATTATAATTTCGACACCAACCTGCTTTGGTCCAGACCCTTGATTAGCAATGGCAGTTTGAATTAATTGTTTATCACCATGTTTGGGACAGTCTGGATTAGTTACAGATTTAAGGATTGAATCTGGAGAATCAAAGCTCATATCCGGACCATCAGGTAGGGGGCAGGTTTTAGAAAGTACAATTGCTATGATTTTCAGTCCTGGTGACTGAATTGCAGTAGACAGACTTGGCGAAAGCAGAACTATAATGCCGAAAAATATTAGTATCAACTGTGGCATCTTGAACATTTTTTGTGTTTGTGAGGGAAATGGGGTTTGATTTTTATTGTTCGCCTCTTTTGGAGCAAAATTTTTTGCAAAAGAATCACTAAAATTGAATGATTCATGCCCTTGATGTTTCAATAAATAACACAAAATAAAACAACGTATAAAATCTAAAAGTTTCAGACTTAAATATTTTATGAAAAACTAAACAATTGTTCAGTTGATAAATTTTTTAACATTCGACTAACTTACTTTAAGCATGGTTTCCCTATCACTTTCATTGCTGTTTTGCAAATGAAACCAAGCACTACTGTTTTTTTCAAAATCTTCATGAGCAGAACAGTGAATTGTTCCTAACTGATCAATCTGCACAATTGTAATAAGTCGTAAACGTACCATTTCCAGAATTGACATGAATGTTACAATAAACCAGATTTTAGCTTTGTCATATTCAAAAAGCTCTTCAAAAAGACAGAGTTGCTTTCTACCGAAAATTTCAATCAGTTCTTCAATACGATCTTCTATTCGTATAGTTTCCGCTTCAATTACTAACCTTGATATTTTAGGCATCCGCTTCATCACACGCTCAAAAGCTTCTAATAGTGCTGACACTGATACATCCTCATATTCAGGGTTAGCTTCCTCGGCATCTCGCACCAGCTCTACATTTCCCGGACGTTGAAAAAAATCACGTCCCAAAATATCAAGTGAACTTAGTTCAAATGCTGCGTCCTTGTAATGCTGATATTCCAGTAAGCGGCGACGCAGAATTTCTTCCGGATCTTCTTCCTCCATCTCTTCGATATCAACTGGAGACTTAGGAAGTAAACTTCGCGACTTGATCAAAATCAGCATGGCCGCAATTTCTAAAAACTCACCTGCTAAATCAAGATTAATAGATTGCAATTTTTCCAAGTATTCCAGATAGGAAGCAGTTAATTCAGAAAGACGGACTTCCGCAATTGAAACTTCTTTTTTGCGTATAAGATGCAGTAATAAATCAAGCGGCCCCTCAAACAAGGGGATTTTGATTTCAAGAGGATTTCCAGGATCTGGGAAAATTGTTGATAACTCTATATCTTTTGGTTGAATTTCCATAGTTTCCATACTCATCCATGAGCTCAGGTTAGGCAATTTTTATTCCGTGACTCTCTCCCCTTTTTCAGAGAGTTCAGGAAGCCCCATGTCCTCCAGCACTTGATCGGATATTTTGTTAAGCTCTTTTGCTTTTTTGAAACGGGAACCGGCACGTTGATTAACTCTTTTCAAATCTGCTTTTGTCCGGATGATGTTTGGACGTATAAAAATCAGAAGATTAATTTTTTCAAATTGATTTTGCTTGCTCCGAAACAACCAACCAAGCAAAGGTAAATCACCAAAACCTGGAATTTTATCATGATCACGAGCAATTTTTTCCTTGATCAAGCCTCCAAGTACAATAATTTCACCATCTTCCGCAATCACGGAAGTTTTTATTGTACGCTTAAAAATCGTGATTGCTTCTACCCCAGGGTTTACAACATCACTGGACTCCTGTGAAATATCAAGCCGGATACTATTTTCTCCGCTAATCTGCGGTTTAATTTCAAGTTTGATACCAACTTCCTTAAATTGGTATTCTTTTGTGCTAATATTGCTCGCACTGGTAACAGTTTTTTGTGAAACTGGTACTATAGAGACAACATTAATATTTGGAACATCACCCTCCTGTGGATTGTTGATTATCATCAATTGCGGATTAGCGAGGACATTTACATCATTGTTGTTTTGGACTGCTTTAACAAATGCTCCGAAGCTAAAAAATTCTTGCCCACCAATACTGATTGTATTACCATTCAACACGCCTATATTAGAGCTTGCGGCAGCACTTAGCCCAGTTCCCACGTTACCTGAACTATCAGCCCCAGTAAAAACACCACCCTCTGGAAACCCTCCAGTAATTATTCTATTATTGTTTGTTGCCCCTGCGGCTTTCCAGTTGATGCCTAAATCTAAACTTTTTGAAAGAGAAACTTCCATCACAAGCGCTTCCACGTAGACCTGCATTCTTGGCACATCAAGCTCAACTATAATTCTATCCAGAGTATTGAAGGCATCAGCCGGAGCAAAAATCAAGAGTGAGTTCGTCGCTTCATCCGCACTGATTGAAATTTCAGACCGTGTTCCTGAGTCTTCTATTTTAGACTGCGCTTTAGCTTCAACCGATGGTTTTTCATCCTTCCGCGCAACCTCGGTAATTTTCCCTGTAACTTCTTTGAGCAGAACCGCCATATCTTTTGCGACTGCGTGCTGTAGATGATAAAGTTTAAAATTACTTTGAATCTTTCCACTATCCTGGTAGATATCAAGTTGCTTAACCAGGGAGAGGATCCGCTCGATCTCAATCCTACCCGCAATAATAATCAGAGAATTCAAACGCTCCTCTTCAATAATTTTCACCGAACTTGCTTTTGTAGCGTTTCCTTCACCTTTTCCGTCAACTACACGATCTGAGAATATTTTTGTCAACAAATTTGCCATCCTTTTGGCAGAAGTGTTTTTGAGCGGAATTAATTTTAGTTGGGTCTCTCCGGAAGTTCCCTGCTCAGTGTCTAGTTTTGAAATAAGTTGAAGAACTCTATCGGTCGCTAAACGATCCGCAATGATGATCAGCGCGTTCAGTCTCGGTTCAGCAATTATTTTAACCGGACTGCCTGATGCAGTTTCACCTTCACCTTTACCGGCAACCACTTTATCAGCGAATATTTTTGAAAGCAACGGCTCTAGTGTTTTGGCTGAAGCATATTGCAGTTCATGCATCATTATTTGACGGTTCCCACGCGGAATATCAAGTTGATCTACAAGATCAATGATTTGCCGAGTTGTTACCGGGTTAGCAATGATTATAAGTGCATTAAAAGGCGCAAAGGGTACTATCTTGATTGAAGTTGTTTTGGGAAAAACAGTCGTAATTAGTGGAACAAGCTTTGCTGCAGCAGAATATTTGAGTTCGTGAATAGTTGTTTTTGCACCTTCAACCGGCACATCAACTTTGTCAATTAATTCAATAATCTCTTTTGTAGTATCTCGGTTTGCGACTATAAACATTGAATTCAAGCGTGTCTCAATCAGCAGCTTGAATTGAGTCGGTTTACCGTTTCTTACTAAATTTGAAAATAGTTCAGAAACTGTTTTGTGAATTTCTGTAACATCGTTGTGTATAATTTGCTGTAAAGTAACGATCTGTTCTACACCATCCGGTGCAGAAGTGTCTAACATTTTAATGAGTTCCACAATACGGCTTACGTTAGATTCAACATCTATTACTATTAGCATGTTCATTGGCTCATAAACGAGCAGGACTCCTGTCTTTGAAAAAATTGGCTGTAATGTTGACTGTATACCCTTGAGGTCCGCATGAAAAATGGGGATCAGACGCATAACATAGTTCCCACTTTTTGCTCTTATTTTCCTGTCAGTTGAAATTGGCAAACGTGAAAATCGGGCATCTGCCGAAGGAAGTATCTCCACGACTTTACTATTTTTTTTACGCACCATTGCCAATCCCTGACTGGCAAGAATCTTTTCAAAGAAGAAAAAAGCATCTTCAGGAGTTACTTTAAAATTACGAGGTGCCGTGATTGACATTTGACCTCGCATATTCTTTTCTTCATAAACAAAAACGGTTCCAGTATTTTCTGAAATTATTTTGATGAATTCCTTGAGGATGATTGTTTGAGGCAGGTTTATAGTAACCTTGGAACCTTTGTTTTTTTTTGCCGCATGCAGCTCAAACGATTGACAAAAATGAAACAGCAAAAGACTCAGAAAAATTAACCCGGACAAACATAGTTGTTTCCAGAACGGTTTCGATTTAAAGGTTTTAAAGTAAATCATGAATATGTATTTTAAAATACTTTTAATTTAAGTACATTTTTTTGAATTCAGAACATAATCAGCCCACTCCAAATCTTCGGGAGTAGTGATTTTGATGTTTTGCAATTCACCTTCTACTGTTGCAACTCTGCCCCCATTTTTTTCTACTAATGACGCGTCATCTGTAACGTTCCAGTTGTTCGCAACAGCCTGCATTGAAGCATCCTTTAATACCTCAGTATGAAAACCCTGAGGTGTCTGCACTGCAAATAATTCAGTACGATCAAAAACTTCAGTATTTTCTTTTTTAACCCTTCGAATCGTGTCTACAATTGGTAATACTGGGATAACCGCTCCATGTTGATGGACAACTGCCAAAATATTGTCTATTAATGCAGCACTGCAAAATGGTCGTGCTCCATCATGCACCAACACAATTTCCGGGACCGGTTTTTCCTGAACAATCCTCAGTAAAGCATTATGAACAGAATCTTGGCGACGCTTTCCTCCTTCAACCAAGATAACTTCCTTAGGGATAAGTCTTTCAAAAAAACGGCGATCCTGAGAGGCAACGGTTAAAAAAATCTTCTGAATTCCAGTGTGTTTTAAAAATGGCTCAAGGCTACACTCTATTATTGTACTTGTTCCTAATGGAAGAAGCAATTTATTGTACTTCTCCCCCATACGAACTCCCCGACCTGCCGCTACAATCACTGCAACTGCATCCACGTTATTTTTTCATTCTAAATTGTGTATAAGATTGTTCGTTTAACTAATTGACCTAAATTATGAAAAAACAAGTTAGCACCTTTTGCGAGAATTCTTGTTTCACAAAAAACTTCACAGCTTTGGAGTATTTTATACGTTAATCAAGATAGATCACGTCATAAATTAAAAAAATAGATTTACAAATTTCTTCACCGCTAAGGCTAAGAAATATTACTGCTAAAAGTCCAGATAAAATGAGAAAATATGTTAATATTACAAATTGAAAATGATATCAGACTTGTAAAAAAGATAACACAAACTAAACTATGTATGAAGAGTATAGAGGTGATTCACAGTATATGTGATTAATATAAGGTGAAGCATCTAAAGTTAATAAACAAAGGAACGTGGTGAAAGCAAGGAAACTAGGCTTTCATAAAACTGAGAGTTATTAATAAAAGTTTATACAATTCCAGAATTTTGGTCCTAGATCAAATCGCAAAAATTGGTTTGACATATAGATTGACAAAACCTTCGAGGTTTGATTTGCAAATAGTCTTTCCAGAGTGAATTAAAATACTAAGTTTTCCAATGACCTTGAATTATGGTCGTCATTAATTAACAAATTTTTACGAACAAAGAAGAAAATATGTCAAAAAAAACAGCATTCATTGGACTCGGCGTAATGGGTTATCCCATGGCAGGATTTTTAGCCAAAGCCGGACACAAAGTTACAGTCTATAACCGCACAACTGTAAAAGCTGAAAAATGGGTAAAAGAATACTGTGGTGAGTTTGCGTTAACACCTGCAGAAGCTGCAAAAAAGGCGGATTATATCTTTGCATGCGTTGGTAATGACGATGATCTGCGTTCAGTCACAATCGGAGATAATGGTGCCTTTTCGGGGATGAGCCCCGGAACGGTGTTTATAGATCACACCACTGCATCGGCCAAAGTCGCCCTTCAACTTGCGGATGTCGCACAGAAACAGGAATGTGCTTTTCTTGATGCCCCAGTCTCAGGAGGGCAGGCTGGAGCAGAAAATGGGGTGCTAACCGTGATGGTAGGTGGTGATAAAAAAAGTTTCGAAAAGACAAAACCTCTTATTAATAATTACGCTAAGATGATAAAGCTTCTGGGCCCGGTTGGATATGGGCAATTGACAAAAATGGTTAACCAAATTTGTATTGCCGGAACAGTACAAGGCTTGGCAGAAGGTATTCATTTTGCGAAAGCAGTTGGTCTTGACGTGGAAAAGGTAATTGAAACCATTTCAAAAGGTGCGGCGCAATCATGGCAAATGGAAAACCGTTACAAAACTATGAATGATAGTTTTTTCGATTATGGGTTTGCTGTCGATTGGATGCGAAAAGATTTGGGGATTGCACTTGAGGAAGGTCGTGTCAACAAGGCACATTTGCCTGTCACCGCATTGGTAGATCAATTTTATTCAGAAGTACAAGCACTCGGTGGAAGCCGCTGGGATACATCAAGTTTGATTGCCCGGTTGGAGTCAATGAACAAAAAGTTAATAAAATAATTTCTGGAGAGGAAATTGAAAATATTTGAGGGTAAAGTTCTCATAGACGGAAACTGGCAAGATCCTGAATCCGGAGAAACATTACCAGTAATGGACCCAAGTGATGGCAGCGAGTATGGACGAATTGCTCGAGGTTCAGATGCGGATATTAACAGCGCAGTTCAGGCAGCACAATATTCCATGGACAATGAATGGGGAGATACTGTCCCAGTAGAGCGTGGGCGACTGCTGCAAAAGTTGAGTAAACTGATTTTGGATAGGGAAGTAGAGTTGACAGAAATGGAGGCTCGTGATGTAGGGAAACCATTAAGTCAAGCTCGTATAGATGTAAGGGCTTGTGCACGATATTTTGAGTTTTACGGGGGAGCTGCTGACAAAATTCATGGTGAAACAATTCCATATCTTGAAGGCTATACTGTGTTAACACTCCGCGAACCACACGGTGTAACTGGACATATAATCCCTTGGAATTATCCACTCCAAATTATTGGTCGAACAATCGGTGGGGCTTTGACAATGGGTAATGCCTGCGTATTAAAACCAGGTGAAGAGGCTTCACAAAGTGCTTTGATGATAGGCGAATTGGCCAGACAAGCAGGTTTCCCTCCAGGAGTTTTCAACATAATACCGGGACTTGGCGAAGAAGCTGGGAACGCTCTCATACATCATCCTGGTGTTAACCACCTTTCTTTCACAGGTTCTACTGAAATAGGCACTTTGGTTCAGCAGGCTGCAGCAAAAAACGCAGTTCCTGTTACATTGGAGCTTGGCGGAAAATCACCACAACTCGTTTTTGCTGACTCGGATTTGGAAGAAGCACTGCCTTTTCTGATAAACGCAAGTATACAAAATTGTGGACAAACTTGTTCAGCCGCCAGTCGGCTGATAGTTGAAAATTCAATTTATGAACAATTAATGAGCAAGTTAGGTGAAAGATTCGAAGCACTACTTGTCGGTCCTGCCATCCAGGATTTAAATTGCGGACCATTAATCAGTCCAGGACAAAAAATGCGTTTGGAGAAGTATTTAAATCAAGTGAAAGCAGATGGATTAAATATTTCCGCAGAAGGAAAAATTGTAGCAGATGCACCGACTGAAGGGAATTATGTAAAACCAATGTTGATCCGCGATGTACCTCCGGAACATGTGGTGGCACAGGAGGAATTGTTCGGCCCTGTACTTGTGGCAATGCCCTTTACCACCGAGGAAGAAGCCATAAATTTGGCAAATGGAACTCCTTATGGTTTGGTATCCGGGATCTGGACAAATGATGGTGCCCGTCAGTTCCGGATAGCAAAAAAAATTAGATCTGGTCAAGTATTTATCAACAATTATGGAGCAGGAGGGGGAGTCGAATTACCATTTGGTGGGGTCAAACTTAGTGGTCACGGTCGAGAAAAAGGCTTTGAAGCTTTATTGGGTTTTTCTGTTACTAAAACAATTGCAATAAAACATGGATTATAAAAATGCGCTTAAAAAATAAAATCGCCATAATCACCGGTGCGGGTTCAGGATTTGGTAAAGGTATTGCCATTCGGTTTGCTGAAGAGGAGGCAAAAGTAGTCATCGTAGATATTAACATCGATTCAGCAGAAAAGGTTGCTATGGAAATAGGTAAGAATGCTCTAGCGATCAAGTGTGACGTTAGTCAGGATGGAGACGTTGCCTCTCTCTTTGAACAAACGCTCGAGCAATTTGGAAGTGCGGATATTTTGGTTAATAATGCCGGTACCACACACCGCAATAAGCCAATGACAGAAGTCACTGAAAAAGAGTTTGACCAGATTTTTGCAGTCAATGTTAAATCAGTTTTTCTTACCGCCAAACATGGGGTTCCACTTATGAAAAAAAAAGGACAGGGTGTCATCTTGAATGTTGCTTCTACCGCAGGGCAACGACCACGCCCTGGGCTGACTTGGTACAACACCTCAAAAGGTGCTATGATCACTGCGACTAAGGCAATGGCGATAGAGTTGGCAACATTTAAAATCCGCGTAAATGCGATCAATCCTGTTGCGGGAGAAACTGGAATGCTCCATCTTTTTATGGGAGAAGACACTCCTGAAAAACGGGCTCAATTCGTATCAAGTATTCCATGGGGGCGTTTAAGTCAGCCTGAAGATATGTCAAATGCAGCTCTATTTTTGTGTTCTGAAGAAGCTGATATGATAACTGGAACATGTATGGATGTGGATGGTGGCCGTTGTATTTGAGACATAGTCTGTAAAAATATTGTTTATGTCAGGACTACTCTTTCTCTTCACTGTATATAGCCTATTCCGATTATCATAATTCTGTTAACTTAACAGTAAATTTTTGATGCCCAACACTGAAAAAATGTCCATCACATGTCTCGATTTTGAAGGTGTTTTAATTCCTGAGATATGGGAAGGATTAGCACATCAAAGCGGAATTGATGAATTGAGACTCACCACACGTGACATTGCAAACTATGACGAGTTGATGCGCTACCGTTTGAAAATTTGTAATCAGAATAAGTTGACACTTCGTGACATTCATCAAGTAGTAGAACAAATGGAACCACTGGATGGTGCTTTTGAATTTTTGAGCTGGTTAAGAAAACGTAATGAGGTAATAATCCTTTCAGATACTTTTAGAGAATTTATTGAACCCCTTCTACATAAACTACAACAGCCAACTGTATTTTGTCATTTCTTACAAATTGATGATAATTTACGAATTGTGAATTATTGCCTTAGACAAAAAGACCAAAAAAGGCATGCAGTAAAAGCATTAAAATCACTTAATTATTCAGTTACCGCTATTGGAGATTCTTACAATGACATTAGTATGTTGACAGAAGCTGACCATGGGATTTTCTTTCGGCCAACAAAAAAAATTGCTGATGAATATCCGGAATTCCTAGTGACAGATAAATTTGAAACATTAAAAAAAGAACTAGAACAGCTTAAATAATAATGCGAAAAAAAGAATTCAGAAATAATAACATGAAGGAAAGGAAGCATAATTCTACTGCAGGAAAGAATTTACAGGCCTTCAAAAAAAGAAGCAGGTGTGAAAATAGTAAGTTAAATAGAAACAAAAATGAAATTGATCAGCCCCCCCCATTAAAAAGAGAAGTTGGTAAAGGGAGGAAGAAAAGTGCTTCGGCAAGTCTTTATCTTTATGGAGTTCTTCCGGTGGAGGCTGCTTTAATTCATCGACGTAGAAAAATAGATCACCTTTACTTGAAAAAAGCCGCTGATTCTTCCAAGCGTTTGAGAAAAATTCGACTACTTGGGGAACAGTATGGAATTCCAGTAAGTGAAGTCTCAGTCAAAAAATTGGAGAAAATGTGCCCCGATGCATTGCACCAAGGAGTAGTTCTAAGTTGCGAATCTTTACCATACTCCTCTTTCTCAGATCTTCCGCAAACTGTTGAAGGAAAGTACAACTTGATTGTCGCATTAGACCAAATCGCGGATCCCCATAATCTAGGTGCTATCCTTAGAACCTGCGGTTTTTTTAAAGTGAGTGCTGTAGTCGTACCACAGGACCACTCTTCTGGATTAACCGCCGTAGTAGCTAAGGCTTCAGCAGGAGTGTCGGAATGGTTCCCTGTGATCTCTGTTCCTAATCTTGCCAGATTTATTCAGCAACAAAAATCTAATGGTTTTTGGGTGGTTGGACTTGTTGAAGATGCAGTCGAAAATGTATCTGAACTTTCTCAAGACAGACCGATCATTCTAGTCTTGGGCAATGAAGGAAAAGGCATACGGCCCCTTAGTCGTCGACATTGTGACTGGCTTGTGAGTATACCGGGTAATCCGGAAGTATCTTCATTAAATGTTAGCAATGCCGCAGCAGTTGTGCTTTTCCATTTGCAGAACCAGCATCAAATCTTCTAAATAAAAGTCCACGGCTAATTCCCTGCTGAGACATTTTGCAGGGATATTGCACTACGAAAAACCTCACACCATTAGAGTGTATAGGACAGTTTGTCTTCTAACTTAAATTTCTCCTGCAATTTGAATACAGTTG
>SHAT01000013.1 GCA_004213175.1 Pseudomonadota bacterium
TCAACTGCTCTCAACGCAAACCTATTTCTGCATGATGAAGAAGGTTTGATGTATGCCCAGATGATTGGTGCGGAAGTAACACTGAGTAAATCATTAAACAATTTGTTTGGTAAAAAATAAAATGAGGCACTGAGTAAAAAGATTGTCAGAGTTGGGAGACTCCTATTATGCTTTGAGGGTTGGTTTCTGTCTTAGAATTTATCAATTAGAGAGTAGTTATAAATCTTAATGGATTTTGTATTTCTGTTTAAAAAATATTTTCTGCATCTTTCGAAATATATCGGTATCAGAACTTTTTACGTGACCATTAGGCATGAAAAGAAAAAATAATTTTGAATGGTTGAAAAAAACAACAAACAAAAAAAATCCAGAATAAAATAATAAATGCAATCAATCGCCGTTATTGGCCTTTCCTGTCTGTTTCCTGAGGCAAATACACCTGCAGAATATTGGCAAAATTTATTGCAGGGAAAAAACTCTTGCACTTCTGCGACTGAACCCATCCTGGAAGCAGAACCTTCGCGTTTTTACGCCAACAAAAAAGGGGTGGCTGACAAATATTACTGCGCGCGAGGTGGTTACATCCATGATTTTAGATTGGATGCGGATGGTTTCCTACTGCCAGCAGAAAGAATCGAAAAACTTGGTGAATCTTTTCAATGGACTATTCATGTTGCCCGAGAAGCATTGCGTGACAGCGGTTATTATGAAAATTCTAAAATTCTGAAACAATGCGGTGTTGTACTGGGAAATCTTTCATTTCCTACAAAGGCATCAAACCACTTGCTCTTGTCTTTATATCAGGAAGCTCTAAACCCACTTTTTAAAAACTTGTTGGATCGTACAGATTTCTGCCTTGATTCATTTGCTGACCAAAAAGATTATGCACCAGAAAATGCAAACATTTCAGGACTTCCTGCATCTATTGTCGCTCAGGCTCTTGGTCTGTCTGCTCACTTTTTAGCATTGGATGCAGCCTGCGCTTCTTCCTTATACGCGTTAGCGCTAGCGTGCCATTATTTGCAAAGCGGAAAAACAGATTTAATGCTCTCTGGGGCTGTGAGTGCGGCCGATCCATTTTTTGTAAACATGGGATTTTCGATTTTTCACGCATATCCGAAACATCCTGAGACATCCAATCCCCTAGATAACAACTCCGGCGGATTATTTGCCAGTCAGGGTGCAGGAATGTTTGTTCTCAAGCGATTGGACGATGCCAACCGTGACGGGGACAAGATTCACGCGGTAATTTCAGGTATTGGCTTGTCGAATGACGGTAGAGGACAATTTGTGCTGAGTCCAAATTCTAAAGGACAAGTTTTAGCTTATGAACGAGCTTATGATTCTTCCAATATTTCTTCAGATGAAATTGACTATATCGAATGCCATGCCACAGGGACCCCTCTTGGAGACAAGGTTGAACTGGATTCAATGGAACTATTTTTTGCTGATCCCGATACTCAGGTGGGAAAGAAAACAAAACCGTTAATAGGTTCATCTAAATCTAATTTAGGTCACATGCTGACTGCTGCCGGAATGGGCGGAATGACAAAAGTCATCCTAGCGCTACAAAATGGAATAATCCCAGCAACGGTTGGCGTTGAAGACGTGATGACCTCAAAAAACAATGGTGTGTCCGCAGATCAAATAGTACGTAAGAATACTGACTGGCCACATAAAGGCCTGAAAAAAAGCGCAGCAGTAAGTGCTTTTGGTTTCGGAGGTACAAATGCACACGTTGTGTTTGAAGCAGCAAACACTGGAAAAAATTCACGAAAATCAAAAAAGCAAAAAAAAGCCATACAAAAACGACAGACCTTAGTTGCAATAGTAGGAATGGATGCAATTTTCGGTGGATGCAACGGGCTTCATGATTTTTATCAAACGATTTACGACAACAAACAGCATTTTCGTAAACTTCCACCGGAACGTTGGAAAGGACTGGAAAAGCACCCTGAATTGAGCAAAGTCGGTGAAGGGGCTTGGCTGGAATCTTTTGAAATGGACTTTCTACGTTTTAAACTGCAGCCCAATCCAAAAGAGCATCTGATTCCTCAGCAGTTACTAGCCCTAGAAATCACAGACAGGACAATTAAAAAAACAACTCTACGTGAAGGACAAAATGTGGCTGTATTGGTGGCCATGGAAACAGAACTTGAAATTCACAGGTTCAGAGGACGTGTTAATCTAGCTACACAAATTGAAGACAGTCTAAAAAAATCTGGAATTTCTCTTAGTAATGAAGAACAAAAACAATTGATTGCCTTGTCCAGAGACAGCCTTTTAGAAGAAGTTCCAATCAACCGTTTTACAAGTTTTATAGGAAACATCATGGCGACCAGAATTTCTTCACTTTGGGATTTTTCTGGGCCGGCAATGACAATTTCTTCAGGAGAAAATTCAGTTTTCAGGGCGCTTGAAATCGCGCAGATGTTGCTTACGGAAGACAACGTTGACGCTGTAGTAATCAACGCTGTTGATCTCGCCGGCAGTCCCGAGAAGGTTTTACTGCACCAAAGAAATTCGCCTCTCAATTCCGCAAAAGCGACTCTCAGTTTTGAACGTGACGTCAACGGTTGGATGATCGGCGAAGGTGCCGGAACAGTAGTTCTCAAAAGCATGAAGAATGCAAAAAAAGACGGGGAACAGATTTTTGCGACTCTTGAAGCAGTAGCTTTTGCAAACGGAATTTCGGCTGATTCTGTCGAAGATGCAGGGAGGGAAGCTTTAAAATTAGCAAAGATAAAGCCTCAGGAAGTCGGCCTCTTGGAAGTTTTCGCTAGTGGAAACGAGCTTGAGGATAAAGCAGAGATGAGCGGATTAAGAAGTCTATATTCCGGAAAAAACACAAGTTGTGCAATTGGTGGAATCAAGGCTAATTTGGGACACACATTTGCGGCCTCTGGAATGGCAAGTTTAATCAAAGCTGCTCTTTGTCTGCACCACCGTTTTATTCCGGGGGTTCCGCAATGGACATCTCCCAAAACTGAATTGCTCTCAACAAATGAATTTTATGTTCCAGTGGAGTCACGGCCCTGGCTAATTCAACCGGGAATTTTGAAAAGGCATGCTGCTGTCAGCGGAATTGGTCAGGACAACGTGTGTTCGCATCTGATTTTATCGGAATCCCAAGCTGAATTGCGACAAAAAATAGAAATCGCTGAGTCAGGTGATTTGTCTTTGTTTAAGCTTATTGGACGAGATATGAGTAACATCCAGAAGAACATGGTAGAGCTTGAAAATGATCTGCAGACAGGTAAAGACCCGAAGGCTTTAGCCTACAGATGTTATGAGGACGCAAAAAATAATAACGCAGAATTCACGGCAGTCCTTATAGGGGCGACAAGAGAGGAAATTGTAAAAGAAATTAATGCTGCAAAATCCGGAATTGAAAATTCTTTTTCAGGAAAAGGTGACTGGTCTTCTCCTAAAGGGAGTTATTTTACTGCTTTTCCACTATCCCCAGAGGGTAAAGTAGCTTTCACTTATCCGGGAGGATTCAGTGCATATGTTGATTGCGGACGTTCCTTATTTCAAATGTTTCCAGGACTGCATGACTTGGATGAAAAATTCCTTGTAGAAACTGGTCCCGCAGATAAACGACAAGGAAGCAATTATTTATGCGATCTTTTGCAGGAACGACGGCTTTATCCCCGAACAATGGAACGCTTGAGCAATGAGGAACTTGATGCTCTGCAGGAAAATTTTATCCAAAGCCCAATCTCTATGTTTGAAAGCGGGGTAAGTTCAGCAGTGTTGAACACACATGTGATGCGCAAAGGTTTTGGCCTAGAACCGCAGATTGCCTTTGGTTACAGCATGGGTGAGATATCAATGCTTTACGGACTTGGTGTGTGGGAAAGCATGTCAAACATGAGCGACATTTTAAATACGTCGAAGCTTTTCTCAGAGCGTTTGGCAGGGCCAATGAATGCTGTCCGTGAAGCGTGGGAATTGGACGAAAATGAATTCCGGAATGAAACTCTTTGGGGTTGTTATTCCATCCGCATGTCTGCAGAAGAAGTTAAGAAATTGGTAGACAAAGAGGCGCACGTTTATTTAATCCTGATCAATACACCGGAAGAAGTGGTAATTGCAGGTGAGCCGTCCGCATGTGAAAGAGTGATAAAAAAATTAAAAAGCCCAATACATCCGATCCCGGTCACAGATGTAGTACATTGCGAACCTGTTAAAACAGAATATCAAGAAATACGAAGAGTCCACACGGATCGTGTAGTAGAACGACCAGAAATTGATTTCTATTCCGCAATTGACTACGGAATTACAAAACTAGACAGTAAAACGCTAAGCCACAATATTGCCACGATTTATAGCAAAACGGTTGATTACAGTCGTCTGGTAGAAACTGTTTATAAAGACGGAGCCCGTATTTTTGTAGATTTAGGGCCAAGAGCAACTTGCTCAAAGTGGATCAACAAAATTCTTGACAAACGAGCCCACCTTGCGATCAGTGTCAACCGTAAGGGTACCGACAACCGAGCCATGATTCTACAGGCTCTATCCAGCTTGATCAGCCACCGTGTACCGTTAAAGTTGGAATCACTTTTTCCGAAAAATCCTGTCCAAGCCCAGAAGCAGCTTCCGCAAAGCATTAAACTGGGTGGGGCACCGATCCAGCAGTTTTTTGAAAAAGGTTCTGAATCTTTTTCAACAGGGAGTACGGCACTATGGCAACAAGGCACATATTTACAAAGCAGGAACAATTCATGGCAAGGCCCTTTAGAGGTTCAAAATATAGATACAAAGCATCATGCCTCTACAAATATGGTATCCTCGAAATCAGTTCCAGAGAAATTTACAGAGATTGATCAAACCTCATTTCTATCTCAAAAAGAAATGAACATAATTCCAGAAGCTAACATCTATACGACTGAAACAGTTCCATCTTTTTCACCTTTTCCTGGTGAATTCGGTTCACGTAGAAATGCAGCACATGCGGCGTTTTTAACAGTTAGACAACAGGGGTTGCGGCAATTTTCGGGAATAATCAGCAGCATGTTAAAACAGGAATTACCTATTGAAAACGAAAAACCAGACTTAAGAATTTTAAATTCTGATCCGGTTTCACCTATCCCACAAAAGGAAGATACACAAATCCCTGCCCTTTTTGATTATCAGGATTTGCTTGAACTAGCCGGTGGAAATATTTCAAATGTTTTTGGTCCCGAATACGCCGAAATAGATTCGTACCGGCGATACGTACGTTTACCGATGGAACCTTATCTGTTGGTCAGCCGAGTCACAAAAATTGACGGGAAACTCGGTGAATTTAAACCTTCAACTATTACCACAGAATATGATATCCCTAAAAATGCATGGTACACAACCGATGGTCAAATTCCATGGGCAGTTGCGGTAGAATCCGGACAATGCGATTTGATGCTAATTAGTTATCTTGGAATTGATTTTCAGTGCAAGGGAGAGCAGGTTTATCGTCTGCTGGACTGCACGCTGACGTATCTCGATGACATGCCTCTTGAAGGGCAGACATTGCGCTACGAAATTTCTATAAATTCATTTGCAAAGCACGATCAGAACCTATTGTTCTTTTTTAATTATGAATGTTTTGTTGGCAGTAAAATGGTGCTAAGAATGGATAGTGGATGTGCAGGATTTTTCTCTGATGAAGATTTAGCTCAAGGACGCGGAGTTCTACATACTGCTCAAGAACTGGAATTAAAGCAGAACGCTGAAAAGATTTTTTTCCCAGCCTTACTAAATTGTCAGAAAACCTCGTTCAGCCGCCAGGAGCTACTCGAAATCTCCAATGGAAATCCAGCCGGATGTTTTGGGCCAGAATATAATCAGCACGGTAAAAATCTTTCCTTAAAAAACGCACCTGACCAATTTTTGATGTCTGACCGTGTTGTTTCAGTAGAACCCCATGGTGGTGCCTATGGTCTAGGATATATAGTCGCAGAAAAAGATTTGGCTCCTGATGACTGGTATTTCCCCTGTCATTTTAAGGATGATCCAGTTATGGCTGGATCACTGATGGCAGAAGGGTGTGTACAGTTACTTCAGTTTTTTCTGCTCCATCTTGGTCTACAAACCCTAGTAGAAGATGCAACATTTCAACCGATTCATGATCTGCCACAAATTGTACGCTGCAGAGGGCAGGTGATCCCGGGCGACCCGAAAATAACTTACAACGTTGAAGTTAAAGAAATTGGCCTTGAGCCTAATCCATACGCGATTGCGGATATTGACATTTTAGTGGGAGAAAGAATTGTTGTAGATTTTAGGGACTTAGGTGTTCAACTAGCAGAAAAAACTTTAAGAGACGGAGGTAAAAGTCCGCTACGTGTTACAAAAAATCAGCGTAGTGCATTTTCAGCAGTTGATACTTTTAAAGTGCAAAACAAGATTCAGGATATCAATACAAAACGCGTATTATTTGCAGACGAACAAATGATTTGGGAATTTGCTCTGGGAGACGTGAGTAAATGTTTTGGTTCGGATTTCAATGTCTTCAAAAATCGACCGATGCAGCGTAATCCAAATGGAGATTTACAGCTTGTTTCTCGAGTCTATGACCTGAACGGAAAACGAATGGAGTTTGAAAAACCAATGACGATTGTGAGCGAGTATGATGTCCCTGAAGACGCCTGGTTTTTCCGCGAGAATTCTCACCCAACTCTGATGCCATATTCCGTAATGATGGAAATTGCACTGCAGCCTTGTGGATTTATTTCTACTCAGTCAGGAGCGATTCTAAACTATCCGGATATTGACCTGCATTATCGAAATCTCGATGGCAATGGGAATTTGCTACATTGCCCTGATCTGCGTGGTAAAACAATTGTGAATGAGGTAGAGTTGCTTAGTACAGTTGCATCCGGAGATACAATCATTCAAACTCACAGATTTTCTTTGATTTGTGATGGACAAAAATTCTATGAGGGTGATACTGTATTTGGCTATTTCACTCATGATTCTCTCGCCAATCAGGTTGGATTAGACAGTGGTAAGAAGGTTTTACCGTGGATCAATGAAAATCCGACCGAAAAATCTATCCTAATTGATCTTAATTCCTCAGAGTTACATCAATTACTGAACGAAAATTCTGAAAAACCTTATTTTTATTTATGTGACGGACAACTAAGTTTTTCTGATGTTATCAGACTTGTTCCAGAAGGTGGGAAATACGGAAATGGCTATGCCTATGCCAGAAAAGAAGTGAATCCTCAAGATTGGTTTTTTCCATGCCATTTTCATGAAGATCCGGTAATGCCTGGCTCACTTGGGCTAGAGGCGATCATACAAACTTTACAAGCTTTTGCACTTCAGAAAGGACTTGGTGATTCATTCAATAATCCACGATTTTCTCCTGTAAAGAGTAAGGTAGTGTGGAAATACAGAGGACAAATTGTACCACAAAATAAGTACATGCAATTGGACTTACATGTTAAAAATATTACAAAAAAAGATGGAGAAATTATTATCAGTGCAGATGCAAATTTATGGCGCGAGGATTTGAGAATTTATGAAATTTCCGACATCGTATTAGGAATTTCTGAAGCTTAATTTAGAGAATATAGTAAAATTAAGTAATTAAAGTTAACACTTTTGCAAATTCTTATAGCTTATAGCCCATTTAATGTAAGTGGAGTTTTTAAAAGAGGATAGCAAATTCCCCCCTCCCAACATCCCTGGTAGGAGATATTAAGGACCCCATTTTTCTGGTTCTTTGTAATCGAAGTAAGACGCAAGTTGACTTCAACTACATCATAGTAAACTTCACTTTCTCCAAAATAAGGATCCTCCTTTATCTGAGCAGTTGGAAGTTGAACGTCCTCGATACTAAAATCCTTGCTGCTGAAATGAAATTTCTCTTTGTACAAATAATAAAACTGCGGAATCAGCCAACGAATAACAGCCTCTGAAGGACCTGTAACAATGTAGTCAATTTTAAAAGCTTCTTCTGCATCGAGGGGAACCGCATCTACAGATATCTTTTGCGAATTAGCTGTAGAAGTATTAAAACTCAGGAAAAAAAGTATCAGAATGATGAGTGCGAGAGTGTTAACTGACTTTGTTTTTTCCATATAAACTAAATTAAAATTATCAACAAACCTACAAAAAGTCCTAAAAACAAGTCGTAAAAAGTAACGCAAGAGATCTTTATTAACTTTTAAAATAAAAAATCCTCCTCTAGGAATAACAAATGGTGGTTTTTAGATTTTTGCAGCACAAGCATAATAAAAATTCCTGACTGCTGCTCGAAAAAGTATGGAGTATGTTAAATATCAGACGACGTATCAAAATTATTCACTATGTTCGGTCGTACTGTAAGTATATGTTGTAACTACTCCCTTGTCATCAAATTGAACCACCATATCCTTGGCTTTACGTTCTCCAAAAAGAGAATAATCGTAATTTCCATAAGTCCAGGTGAGCTCACCATCCTTGTTTCCAGAAAGCCAAGGTGGTCCAAACAATTTGCGGACCTCACTCTTCGTCGTCTGTCCAATCTTTATCGAAGATACATTTACTGCTGGGAAGTCTTTACCTAAAGTAATACATCCTGAAAAAATAAAAAGAAACCCTGTAGAAAGGATCAACATTTTTATAATGTTAGGAACACTCAAAATAATTTCATCCAAGACTTTAAAACCCTTTATTCTCATCTTACTCCTTTTTTTAAAAATCATTAATTATTTAAAAAACTCATTTTAGTTAATACAAGATTTTATCATGAACTAAAGGAACTCATTTATTATATGCTAACAATTTATATAAATTTCACACATGTTCAGATTCAACTGATAAAACGTGTTCCTGTTGCATTAATTTTCTAAAAATAGATCTAATTTTGCGGGTTCATTTTGAAATCCAGATATGTTTCGGCTGCAGAAAGGAATAAGGCATATCGTTCCAGCAAATCCCAATCTTTCCCGTCCCATATTCTTTCTTCTAGAAGTTCCTCTAATCCTGAAAAATAGCCGATCAAAGGTTCAACCATCTTGTTTCTCTTTCCAAGATTATTTTTACTCTCTGCCATTATTGCCAAAGCAAAATCAGCATTTATTCCCATCAGGTATTCATAATCCTTTGCATCGAGCTGAGGGTCAATAAAAATATTCTTTTCTGAATCGTAATACTGTTTCAGGGAAATGCGTAAGACTTTTGAAGCTGCCTTTTGGTAACGTTCAAATCTGTATTTTGTAAAAGCTTGTTGAAAGAGTTTTGCCAGCAAAGCATAATCCGAAAGTCCGCTTTCACCGTACCAATCCTTTTTTTGAATTGAGTAATAGCGAAATAGGCTTTCATTATTGAGGATCATGTCTGCGAGAAAATCCGTTGAACTCAAAACTTTCTTTTCAAGAGACCTGTTTTTAATAATATCCAATACCTCCAACAAATAAATAAGCGTTGCCGCTAAGTTATCTGTAAATATTTTATCTATTACTAAAGGCTGTTCAACATTCTCACGTCTATGTTTTTTTAAATAATAGTAGGAAGTATCTGCCTGTTGAAAACTTAGGAAGGAACCAATTTTAGAGTCATACAAAGTTTTGCTTAAATATTTTAGTGTATGATCAGCTGCTTTTTTCAAAATGGGGTCAGGTTTTACCTGATTAACTTTATACAAAAGCAAAACATTACCGGCATTTAAATTAGCTATTTTTTCAAAATGGGGAACTTCCCAATCTGCTGTTTCAGCATAACGGAAAAACCCGCCTTCAATAGGATCATAGATTTTATCAATTGCTTTCTTAAGTGTTGCTGAAATGAAATAAATCGAATCTGACCTGTCTTTGGCTTTTGTGGTCTTGAATAGGTAGTTGAAAGTTTCTGGAAGAATGGTTTTTTCCCTTTTACCTATCCCGTATTCTTTTTGATCAAAATTATCGATAACACCTTCTATGAATGCTTCCCGAAAATTAACTATTGTTTTATTACTAAATTTGATTGGTGCATCATATTCAAAGACCTCTTTTTCTTCTTGATTGAGTGAAATCCCTCTTTTTATACTTTGATTAACATCACGAATTACTTCTAAGAATTGTTCTGCGTAAAGAGTTCCTGAGTATTTAAAATAAATAGAGGAGTCCGGATTTAAGAAAACAGTATAGGGAACTCCTTGAGCTTTATATTGCTTATAGGCAACGTTGTTAATATCTGCGTCAATGAAAACACTGACAAAATTATCATTAAGGTAAGTATAAACTTCCTCATCAGTAAGGGTTTTCTCATTGAAAATATGACACCAATGACACCATTCTGCCGAAAATAGCAAGAAAAAGGGTTTTTTCTTGTGAAGGTTGTTTTGGATAACCTTAGGTTCGTATTCCACAAAGTTAACCTTCGATTCTATGTGCTCAAAAGCAAAGGATGTTGCCGTCAACAAAAAGAATACTATAGGATATGAAAATAACTTTTTGAATTTATTCATTCTAAATATAAGGGAACTAGAAGATACTCTTCTTAAAACCAAAGGATTCTTAATCACAATAATGAATTAAGCTGCTTCAGAAGATGATCAGTATCAATATCATGAGGGACTGTCATACGTAATACCCCGTCGCGGTCAACTAAAATAATATCAGATGAGTGAGAAATCACGTAACCTAGAGTGGAATCCGGAACAAGTGTTTTTTTGTATTTAACTCCAAATTTTTCTGCCACCTTTTTAAGGACAGAAATTTCGTCTGTAAGTCCTATAATGTTAGGATGGAAATATTTTGTATATCGATCAAGCAATTCTAGATTATCTCTCTCAGGATCAAGGCTGATGAAAAGTGCCCGTGTCTCCTGCAACCCAGCTCGAGACATCTTTTTGTAGACATTTGCGATAGTTGCTAACGAAATAGGACATACTGTTGGACAGCCTGTGTAACCAAAAAAAATTAATACCACCGAACCACGGAGATCCTGTAGTGATAAAGGACCTGCAGCTGATTTTAAAGTAAAATCACCTCCTGAGAAGTCTTTTTTCAATGGCTCAGAATTATAATGGGCTGCAGACTTAGAAACTAATACAGATGTTAAAAATAAAACTGCAAAAACCAGATAAGACTTTCCAAGTTTAAAAATCAATTTCTTCAAGTACATCATACATGTCATTTTCGATTATTTTGGCTATAGACATCATTTCTTTAGAATTAAATAGGCGAGCAAATGAGATAGGGCTTAAAAAAGATATAAAAATTTGTTTTTTTCCTAGAGGTTGGTAAACAATAAACTTTACCGGCATAAAAACGCCAGCTAGTAAATCAGAAGAAATTAGCCGACTGCAACTTTCTAGATTACAAAATTCGACTATTTTGTAATATTTAAATTTAATACTACTGGGTGATTTTAAAACATCGCGATCATGAATATTGTCTATATTACTAACTCGAGTAATTAGGTAGTTCTTAGCCTTTATCTCCTGAATTAAATAATCAAGAATTTCTTCAAAATCTATCTCTGAAAAAACTTTAGTGACTATGTCTTCAGAAATATTCATTATTTCATATTCTGATCTTATTCTGATTAAAATTTATGTATGTATTTTCTAATTAAATCCCCTCAGGTTTTTTAATTGTTTTTATATAATTTATTAAGTCCCAACGCTCTTCTTCCGACATTACCAAGCCCCATGGAGGCATATCTGATTTCCCATTTTCTAATATCCAGAATAAATAACCATCAGCCCCACTATCTGCACCATTCCATACCCACAATTGTTTTGGCCACGTAGTAAACCCATGAGCAACCACACCGTACCCATTCCCGTTTAATCCATGACATTTTGCACAATTCTTTTTGAACGATTCTTCACCACGCTTTACCGATGTTTCGAAATCAATCGTGGGATTCTTAACTTCACTAAAACCTACTACGTCTCCCATAACTGACATTACCTGGATCTCTTCTTCTGATAGTTCAGCATTCGCAACAAGAGGTCCGTTGTGAACCTTATAAAAGTGCCCAGCGGGATCTTCAATTTCACCAATTACGGCTTCAATCTTATCTTTTGTAATCAGATCTGAATTATATTGAACTCGGAGAACTGGCCATCCAGAATTTGTTTTTTTTAAATCTAAATCTATTATTTTTAAATCTAATTTTTTTGGAAGCTCAGACTGTAATGCCTTTATACTCGCTAAGGAAATTATCCCCTCGATTTTAAACTCTTCCTCTAATGTTTCAGCCATAATTGAAGACGAAACAAAAACAGCAAAGAAAAAGCAACTCACACATGTTCGTATAAAAAATTTCATATCAAATAGCCTTTTATTAATTAATAAATTGTTTGATAGGGAACTCATCCCTTAAATTTTACTTTCTTAGAAGCTTCCCACTTTTTTCCAAAATTATCTATGAAAACAACTTTGATATCAGCCTCTTTAGTCGCCTTTAATTTAAATACAAATAATGGATTGTCGGCAATACCTGATGCTATCCGCAATCTGCTCACAAGATCTTCACCATAGTAGACCAGCATATTCCTGATAAATGTTACTGGCCTTACCCTATTAAATACAGGTTCTGAAGTATCATCAGCCATTGCCAGTCCCGTGAATGAAGGATGGTTAAACTTAACCTTAACTTTGATTACTTTATCCTTTTTTATCCTTCTAGAAATCCTTATGCGCGGAGGTTTTATTTCTTTGGCCATTTTTTTTACAAATAAGATTTTTTAGATTTATATTTTTATTCAAAAGCTAATACTTTAATTCTATCGTCTAACGATGAAGTAATATTTGCTTCCCTCTCAATATAGTTAATTAATTCTTCTACAATCTTCTTCCCTGTATCTTTTACATGAGTCGCCCCAAACAAAGGATTATTCTGAAATCTTGAGTGGGCAGAGGAAATTCTGTAAACAGTATCCTCAGAGAATTCTTTACCGCCAACGCTCATTTTAATTATTCTCTTTCCTGTAGGTTTAGTTATATCACATATAAGTTTCATTCCGGAGAATCTAATCATATCTCCACCAACCCTAGTATAAGGATCTTTATTGACTACAGAACTTATAATATTCTCAAGTAGATTTCGGAGTTCCTTTCCTCTCATGGAGAAGGTAAATACATGGCCTTGAGTTGGGATTATATTGTAGATATCCTCTTTCGTTATTTCCCCAGGTAGTAAAGAAGCCCCGAATCTCCACGCAGGGAAAAAAGCTATATCGGTTCTATGGGTTTCCCTCATTACATCAGTTATTAAGTTGCCAAGTGTACTTTGCCAAAAGTCACGGCGATGCAACAGACTACCAGATTTGCCTATTTTTTTGGAAAGTTCAGATTTATGAGGCCTATATGCTTGTTCTATTAATTTAGAAACTTTAGGATCAGGCTTAATCCTTTTCTGCATAACCTTATTGAGTCGGTACTCAAAATCAACTACTTTTTTATTTTTTACGTCCAAATCTAAACTAACAACATATTTACCATGAGCTCCCCCCTGAAAAACTATTGTATTATTCCATACTACAGGATCTGCTACCTCATCATGTGTATGTCCACTTAGAAGGACATCAATGCCATTAACTCTTTTTGCAAACTTTTGATCAAGACCGAATCCACCATGAGATATTAGAATGACTAAGTCTGGATCTTCTTTTTTTCTGATTTCGGATAATAACTCTCTGGCTGCGTCCTCCTTGATTCCAAAATTGTACATTTTGGCAGCACCGGTGGCTGCTGAAGTAAGTGCTGTCCAAGGATATGTAAAGCCGATAACAGCAATTTTTAATTTCCCAATCTTTCTAATTATATACTGATCAAGAACAGGTTCCTCCCAATCCTTATCAGTAAGATTAAACGCAATTACGGGAAATTTTGCCGATTCAATCAGATCTAGGAAATGATCATTATTGTAGAAAAACTCCCAATTCCCAGGGACCATTGCATCATAACCAATAGCATTCATAACCTTGACCATGGAAACTCCTTTATCTAAAAAAGAAATACCACCTCCATGCCAAGTATCACCAGCATCTAGTAACAGATTTTTCCCTGGTTTTTCAGCTCTTAGTTTTTTTATCATGGTGGCAACGTACGCCATGCCACCGATTTTACCTTCTATCTTAGCTTTATTAATATAATCACCTTCTCGTGATACCGTCCCCCAAGGTTTAATATCGTCTAAGTATCTATAATACAAAGGTTTAAGGTACGTGTGTATATCATTAGTAGTTATTATCCTTACACTTTCAGTATCCGCAGCAAATGTAATTTTATCAAATGTCGAAATACTAATAATTAAGACATATAAAAAAAAAGCACTTAAAAATAGAAAACTTAACCTTTTAAGGCTGCTAAACACTTTAGCAACCTCCAGCTGCAACGCTCACATTTTTAAATGCTGCCCATTTCCCGTGCTGATTACACTCTGTCACTACCCAAACAGTACCATCTCCTCCAGATAATCGGATTTGAGTACTTATATAAGCTTCTCCATTATCTGGTGTTAGGTAAAATTTACCCTTTATTACCACTGGATCAGCAAAATTCATAATTTGTATACTTTTTATATAGTGGTCTTCATCCATTGGGTGGTCAACGCTACAAACTATGGATGCTTGACTCCCATCTTCTACAACTGGGGGTAAAGAAATTTTTGGCACATGCATTTGTTCTAGATCTGTCATATTTTCTAAATCTTTTGCAGTTTGAAAAACACCACCATGTGCTACATTTTGACAATTCATTAAAGATAATAAAGGTAATGCGACTCCCCCTACCATTGAGTAGTTAAGAAATTTTCTTCTTGTAAAATCTTCTATATTTTTCATTCAATTCTCCTTATTTGTTATTATGACTATGCCTACTTTCTAAACTAAATCAGAGTCCCTAGAATTATTAAAAAAATAACAGAGTTCTAATATGGTCAAAAAAAAGGTGACCTAAAACTTTTTTACAAGAATTAGACCACCCTTTTTAAATTTAATTTGATGATGCAATCTCAATAAAAAGGCTATCTTTACTATTAGGATTTTCTTTCATAGCAGTTTTAATTGCACTCGGACTTGGTACCCATCGCACGCCATTATTTTCTATACCAGAGGCAATGTCTGTAGTAATTACATCCCATTGTGCTGGATTTGCTGAAGATGTATCAATTAATGTTGCAACATCCTCACCTTTTGTCGAAACAATTGCTCGCGTACCTTCTGGATTAAAAGCGATATTATGAGGCCCCAAACCTGTCTCTATATCACTAATTTTTATATCTTTTTGGGTGTCAATAATAGATACAGTTTCAGACTTATTAGATTCATTTGCAAAAAGTCCGTATCTAGAATTTGCCGGATTTAAATAAAGTCGGTTCCCATTTTTACCAGTTTTTATTGTTTTTATAAGTTCAAGGCTAGCCATGTCAATTACTCCAACTGAATTATCTTTTCTCAAACCAACATAGCATTTAGAACCATCTGGAAGACAGGTGAAATTGCCTCCACCAACAGGAACTTTAATTGTTTTATGTATTTCATTTGTAGAGGTATCAATTACGACAACTGCATTTTTGGCGCTAGCTAAAAAATATTTGCCATCTACAGTCATTCCTCCGGCTCTTCCTCCCTTTATGGGGATAAATTTGATTTCTTTCCTTCCACTAACGTCCACAATTGAAACCCCCTTTGGTTCCTGCTGACATGTAGTAAACACTTTTGAATCATCAAATGTGAACATCGCATCTCTTGCGCCGGGGCAGCTTAGTTTAACTATATGTGATGGACGACGGGTGTCGGTTCTTAGAAAAGTAAGATATCCATTCTTTTTGTCAAGAATGTTTCCACCTACAGCTAATGGTGTTTTATAAGCAAATCCAAAATGTAATGGAGCAATAATTTTTTTCCCACCCATACTCAGTTGAAAAGTATCAACTACTTCATGAGTAGCTAAATCAATGGTCCACATTACATCTTTCGCATAACGTTGGGAAGACCAAGCATATCTTCCTCCTGGAATAACGAAAATATGATGATTGCCATGGGGTTTAAAAGATGTACCTGAGGGGTCACTTAACTTAATTTTTTTGATTGTCTCACCTACATTATAGTCAACAACTGAAACAGTACCTTCACCTTGATTATCAATAAGGAAATAACCATCCATGCCCTTTACTGCCGAAAAATCTGCCTTCATTGTATTCTGAGGATCCAGTCTAACTAGTGATTGATATTCACTAGAACTCATCCCTGTTGTTGGTGCTCCAATTTGTCCGCCTTCATGATGTTTGTGAGCATGATGTCCTTTACCTGTGCATCCAGCAATAATTAGAGATATCACCGCTGATGCCATCAATATAACTGAATTGTTTTTCATAAATTTCTCCATTTTATTGATTAGCTTAATTACTGATATATATCAGAAAAGGTTCCTATAAAAACTATTTTTTACCTTCCTACCTATCTAAAGTTAATTACTCAGATCTCCAATAGCACATGAAATATAACTTTGAAGAATTATTAACAACCGATGATTAAACGATCACCAGCTTCCTAGTTGCTTCGTTCCATGAGACAATTATATACCAAATTATCATGAGCAAGCAAATAGAAAAAATACCCATCTTCCATCCTATGAAGTCTGGAATGAAGAGGGTATCTCCTAACTGAGTTGACCAGCCACTTGTACTTAGCCATTCCCTGAAATAAGATCCAGAGAGAGTAAATGCAATCAATGCCACCCAAAGTTTTATATGACCCTCACCTGCTCGCCACAAAGTACCAGAAGCACATCCTCCTGTTAGAGACATTCCTATGCCAAAAATAGTACCGCCAACCAGACTGCCAAGCCAAAATCCTGCTGATACTTGTGACTCCCAATCCTTCATGTCTGACCATTTAAGGATTGAAAAACCAACTGTGCTAATTATAACTGCCAAAGCAACTGCTTTAGTTGCGCTCCCATCTCCTGTCATAAATGGTTCACGAAAAGCTCTAACAAAACAAAATCTTGTTCTTTGCATTATAATTCCTAGAACTAAACCGAAGAAGAGAAAGCCGCCCCTAATAGAGTAATCTAGATTGTCATATACTAAAGCTAGCAATATTCCAAGAATTATAATTGATATACCTATTATTGGTTGATTTGTTTTATTTTTGCTGCCAGAAACATTCTTGGATGCTGTAGGTGCTGGGCTCCAGTATGTTATTTCCCATACTAATATTTTTAACCCTATAAAAGAACCTATAAGTAGCCCCCCCATCATAGCTACACCAGCCATAGACAAAGCACTAATAGAACTAAAGAATCCTCCAATATTACAGCCAAAGGACATAGAAGATCCAATTCCCATTAGAACTCCTCCAACTACTGCTTTGTAGAGTTCTCTACTAGGTGCATTTCTGATTTGGAATTGTTTGGCTAGAAGTGCTGAAGCTAAAGCGCCTGCAATTATGCCAAAATTTAGTATTGAAGTTGAATAAAGGTGAGGATTTATAATTGTGATTTCAGTAATTTCTAGACTGTTAAAAAACCAGTTCCCCCAGTTCCTTACACCATCTGCAACACTCCATGCTTTTTCAAAAGCAAACATAAAGACATTTATAAAACCAAACAAAAGCCCACCTACCCACATCGGCCATTGTTTTTCAAAAAACTTTGCATATCCCGCAGCAAAAACTTCTTTTATATTTTCTGGCTCTTTCGTTACTAATGCATCTGCCATATAACTTTCATATTAATTAAATTATTGCAAAACAAAATTAACCAGAATCCTTTTTAATAAGACCCCAATTACTCTAAAATCTTCTTATTTTGTACACATAACATAGAAATTCAATTCCCCATTTTGAATCACTATTTGTAGTAATTTATGTCCGGAAGTCCTGCACCAGGCCTTTATATCAGACTCCGCTCATGGGTGAGAACTGCTCACTTGTAAAATATCTCCGACAACCAATTTTTTCATAGCCTGCCATGTGCGGATAACTGGCATACCCATCCCGCAGTCACCAAGTTGGATATTTAATTTGATTTTCATTGACATAAGCTAACTCGGATTTTTCTGATTTAGTTCATAGTCCTTCAAATTATCTGACTAGAAAAATCAATATTCTATATCTTTTTAAAAATTTTTAAAGTTTTTTTGTAATAATTACTTTATTAGGAGAAACAATTTATGCCAAAAACTATACTAGTATGAAATGTAATATTATTTTGGATAGTTAAAAAACATTAATTATGCTTCATAACAAACTAAATATTAAACAAATAACTGGATATCAGAATCAGAAGCAAATTCCAAAAATGTGGCTGCTCCTCCAAGTTCGACACCTTCGATGAAATCTTCCTTGGTAAAACCAAAAACATCCATCGTCATTTGGCAGCCTATCATTCTAACCCCGGATTCTACACAAATTTCGCGCAGTTCTTCAATAGATGCAACACCTTTGTTTTTGAATGTGTCTTTCATCATCGATGTTGCCATAGTTTCAAATCCAGGAACATTCCCCATTAGAACGTTCGGCATTGGCCACTCAATATTCTGAAAACTTTTTGGTCCAAAAGGCATTTTCATCGGCATAGCAGGATTTGCCTGCGGTGCGACTTTTGCCTCGATTTTCTTTTTAAGCAGAGTTAGTCCATAGAAAGTGAAAAATACTCCTACCTCCATTTCCATCGCCACTGCAGTTGATGCCAAAATAAAAGGTGGATAAGCCCAGTCCAAAGTTCCCTGTGAGGCAATCAGCGCCATTCGTTTAGGTCGCTCTTCACTCATTTTGTCTCCTTTAAATAAGATAGTTTTTGACTTTCAATGTGCTAAAGACTATTTTTAGCACATTGAAATCAACTTATTGGAGATTCCCTTCTAAGTAGCCTTCTTAACTGCAACAGCCACTTTCAGGAGAGCCGTTAAAATTAATAAGCCAATGGCCCATATTCCAAGGGTGACTGTTATTTCAATGAAAGTTGGAAAATATTCTACAACCTCTTCCATTGGCGAAGGAACAAAACCTCCAATGATTAATCCGATACCTTTATCAATCCAGAGAGAAACAACAATACCGGTGCACGCAGCAATAAGCAATTTTTTTGAAGGTCTCCTCTGTTGATACAATAGAATCATAACTGACACAATTCCAACTATCATAGAGAACCACATCCATGGTACAAGCTGGTATTTTCCATCAAGTCCGAAAAACAAATATTCTAGACTGTGTTTGTGTCCCGGAATATTACTATAAAACGCGGTAAAAAACTCAGCTCCCACAAAGAAAAAATTAGCGATACCTGCGTAGGTCGCTATCGTAGTGAGTTTATGGATTGCTTTTTCGCCCACATCAAAATCCGCAAATTTGCGCAAAATAAAGGATATCAGAATTAGTAAAGCCGGTCCAACCGCAAATGCTGAAGCTAAAAATCTCGGAGCCAGCACCGCCGTCAGCCAAAGATGTCTCCCAGGAGTCCCAGCATATAGAAATGCTGTGACCGTGTGTATACTTACTGCCCAGACGATAGAAAGATAAATAATTGGCTTCACCCAGGTTGGAGGAGATACTCCTTTGCGTTCTGCTTCTAAAACAGTCCAGCCACTGACAATATTAATTAGTAAATAACCATTCAAAACCTGTACATCCCAAAAAACCATGGATTTCGGATGAGGATACAGTAATACATAAAAAACCCTGGACGGGTGTCCCATGTCAGCAATAACAAACAAAAGACAAATAGTAGCCGCAGAAACAGCTAAAAATTCACCGATAATTACAATCTTTCCAAACTCTTTATAATCATGAAGATAATATGGCAAAACAACCATCAACGCAGATGCTGCTACTCCTACCAAAAAAGTAAACTGCGCTATGTAAACACCCCAGCTAATATCGCGGCCCATCCCAGTAACTGTCAACCCATAAGTCAACTGCTGAGAATAGGAATAGACACCCAACGATACTAAAGCCAGTAATATAGTAATCCAGCTCCAATAAAATCTATTCCCTGCTAATGCCTTTTCAATCATCTGAGCCTCAGGTTATATAGAAAACTGAAGGATTTGTCCCCAATTCCGGTTTTCTTGTAATAGTTGGATTCTCTTTTAAAATTTTTCTGATTTCAGTATTCTTGTCATACAAATTACCAAATGTTAAAACATTTTCTGGGCATTCTTCAACGCAAGCAGGCTGTTGTCCTTTTGCCAATCGCTCTGAGCAGAAATTACATTTCTCTACTACACCTTTTTCACGTGTTGGATATTCTGGAGTTATGTTTTCAATTGCTGGGCGTGGATCTCTCCAATTGAAACTCCTGGAACCATAAGGGCAAGCTGACATACAAAAACGACAACCAATGCAGCGGTGAAAGTCCATTTCAACAATTCCATCTTTTCGTTTAAATGTTGCACCTGTTGGACAAACAATCACGCATGGTGGATCAGCACAATGGTTACACAAAGATAAAAATGGCTTTTGCCGGGTTTCTTCAGACACAAACTGTTGATCTTTACTGGGGAATACTTTTGCGTAATCACTTTTCCAGATCCATTTTATTTCGTCTTTTGGATTATCGAATTCTGGGACGTTATGCGTAACGTGACATACTTCAATACATTTAACGCATCCATCTATACATTTCCGCATGTCAATAACCATCCCCCAGCGGATACTCTTTCCTGAGGCAGCCTTTTCGGTTGAAGCCTTAGCAAATCCGGTCGCATATTTACTAATAAATCCGGAAACAACTCCCGCTCCAGCTATCAAGCCAGCAGATTTTTTAAGAAATTTTCGCCGGTTCTGAATCATTGTCCCCCTTTATTCAAACTTTGTTTGCTTTCAGCCAAAGGTTTATTCCTCGCCAGTAAATTTTTCAGAAGATTTTGTTTGTTCTCTTCAACATCATCAATTCCGGACAATTCGGTATGGCTCCCAATTTTAGGAACTACGTGACACTCCCAGCAATATGGTTTTACGCTGGCAAAGGAGTGACATTCTTCACAAAATTTTTCCTTACTAATATGACAATCTAGACAGGTCTTTGTCAGACTTTTTTCAACCTTGCTCCCGTCAGGCATAATATGAAAACGATCTCCATCTCTTACCACTGAATCACGCCATATATCGAGCAATTTCATATGATTCTTCCTCATGTATTCGACCGGCGCGACACATTCTTCTCCTTTGGTCTGCATAGCAATTTGTGGTATATCTTCATCTTCAGTGCTTTGCCAGAAAGGATATGAGAATGCCAGCAAAAAAACCGCTAGCCCTGCAAAAATAAGGGGTTTTTCATTCATCATACTCCCGCGAGGTACTTTCCGAATCAAGATCCTCCATTTCGTCCTCTCTCAAGTCCTCTGTACGTTCATCTTCACCTTCCATAACTAGAGCATTCCCGACCAATTCATGAAGTCCATAAACAGAAACTCCAGGATTCCAGTAATTCATTAAAGGCGGAAGACTTGCACGATCAATAGCGCAGATCGCTACGAGAGCATTGACATCATATTTTTCTTTCACATGCTTAACTGCACTTGCTCGTGGGAATCCTCCTCGCATTCTGACATCCATGTATTCATCTGTATTAAGACCACTTCCTGAACCGCAGCAAAAAGTTTCTTCACGAATAGTATGATCTGGCATTTCATTAAAATTGTTGCAGACATTTCTCAAGACATAACGAGGTTCTTCCATCATCCCCATACCTCGGGCGATATTGCATGAGTCGTGGAATGTTGTTTTCAAATGATCATTCCGTCTCGGATCAAGTTTGAGTTTCCCTTGATGAATCAAGTCTGCTGTAAACTCTGCGATATGAACCATTTTAGTTGACGTTGCATTACGGAATTTTGTTCCGGTAATTGGGGAAACTGGCTCTTCAAGGAAATCTGCCGGACCGTTCATAGTGTCCATATACTGATGAACAACTCGCCACATGTGACCACACTCTCCACCTAATATCCATTTTACCCCTAAACGTTCCGCTTCGTGAAACATTTTTGCATTTATTTTTTTCATCGACTGATTTGACGAGAACAATCCAAAATTTCCACCTTCAGAAGCATAGGTACTAAGTGTGTAATCCAATCCTATATGCTCAAACAGCATCATATAACCCATCATTGTGTAAATCCCTGGGTCTCCAAAAACATCACCAGACGGAGTGATAAAGAGAATTTCAGCACCCTTACGGTTAAAGGAGGGATTGACAGTTACACCAGTTTGATCTTCAATATCTTCTGCCAAAGATTCAACTACGTTTTTATAGGTATGCGGTTCAATACCTAAATGGTTGCCTGTACGATTACAGTTTGAGGCTGGTTCTGAAATCCAGTTGATATTAGTTCCTGCCAAATTGAGCAGTTCACGACCCATCAATGTGACTTCAGCTGTATCAATACCAAATGGACAATAGACAGAGCAGCGGCGACACTCGGTACACTGATGAAAATACATGAACCATTCCTTTAGCACCTCCTCTGAAAGAGGTCTTGCTCCTACAAGCCCTTTAAAAATTTTACCTGACCAGGTAAATTCGTGTCGATAGACTGAGCGCATCAACTCCTGTCTTACAACTGGCATATTTTTTGGGTCACCACTGCCTAAAAAAAAATGGCATTTATCAGCACAAGCCCCACATCTAACACAAATGTCCATAAATAGTTTGAAAGAACGAAATTTGTCTAAACGTTCCTTCATTCCGTTTTTGACTTTTTTTTGCCAACCTTCCTCCAGTTGCCAGTCTTCATCTTCAGGGCTCCATTTCCTTGGATTGTTGAAACCTAGATCTTCAATCACATTCGGCTTTGCGGCATGACACCAATTCCCGTCACGGAATTCTACTGGAATATCCAGCCACTCTTTGCCCGGGCTGTCGCCTTTTAGAAGACTAGGCTCCTGCTCATACTCCAACTGGAGTTCAGCTAATTTAGGTGGGTTTGTTGTCATATTTTTTCCTTTTCTGAGGGTAGAGAAAATTCAGTAGGTATATCTGCTTTGACCATTTTTTCACGGAATTCATCTTCATATTCTGCATATGTCCGATATTGTACTTCCGGATTCCAGGGATTGATGTGACGCTTTTCTCGGCTGTTATTGGCTAAGTTACGTGTAGGGCTAAGAAATATTCCACCCATATGCATCAGTTTGCTAAACGGGAAATAACTTATGAGTACGCAAACGAGGAATAGATGCACATAAAACATTCCTCCTATTCCTCCCGGGGCATCAAATTGAAAACTGACAAGACCCTGAACTAAGACCTTGATTGCCACGACATCAACTTTGTCCAGATAACGCATACTGATTCCGCTCAGAGCAATTGCTAAAATCAAAAAAAGCGGAAAATAATCTGTGGACAGGGAAATAATCCTCATTTGTGCGCTGGCTAATCTCCGTAACACTAAAAAAGTGACCGAGATAACCAAAAGCAAATCCGTGATATAAAGTGTCGGCAGTGTAATTTGCAAGAAACCGTCAACACTTTCAAGGAATTCAACAAAACCCGGAACACCTGCTAAAAAAAAACGGTAATGCCTGAGCACAATCACCAAAAGAGACCAGTGGAATATAAGCCCTGCCATCCAAAGCCACTTACTGGATGAATAAGCGAGGCTGGGACCCGGAACTAGTTCTGCTTTTGTATTACGGAACAATGAGCGAAAAAACAAAACTTCCAGTGACATCCTGCCGAAAACACCCCAAAATCCTGATGGACTTTCCAGTTCATCACGCTTGATCCATTCTAAAGACTTCGCCTGTCCACAAGTAGTAGGGATACGAAAAGGTACTGGTGATTTTACCCAATCATAAATCTTCCAGATGAAACCTCCTAGGAATAAAATCACTGACACATATGGGATGATAACCCCAAACAAATATTCCAAACCTATGGCGACACCGAGATAAGCTACTAAGGCCAAAAGCAAGACCGCAACAAGAGGATAGATAACCTTCATATCCCTGCCTTCTTCAACAACATAAACGCTTTGTTTTTACTTTCATCAACTTTAAGTTGATAGATTTTTTCTCGGTGAGCACTGTAACAATCAAATGCCTCAAGTGTCATAGTCTCAATAGCTGAATTAAACTCCACCCAGTCTTTTGCATTAAAACCAACCCCCGTTTTTTTTGTAAATTCCCGAACAATTTCCTTTAACTCATAAAAAAGTGCCATCGCTTTTGATGGTGGGAAATCCTGAATCGCGAGTATCCTGCATATCTGCTCCAGCGCCTCTTTAAATTTTTCACCTTTTTTTTCAAAATTTTCCAAAATATCTTTCAATCCTTCTTGTAACTGGTGACGTATTGGGTTTTGGAATTGGTCCTTTTGCGTCATGATTAAAGACTGTTTTTGCTTTGAAAAAAACGATAACCTGAGGCTCAGCCACTTTTCAAGAATCTGATCCTGATTTTTTGTTATCAGTATATTTAGGGTATTACTCATTACTCGTATTCTAAGCAACAATAGGGTAAGCGACAGTTCAACATCATGCCGCCCTCTTAAAACGTTCTGCTGCCTTTCCACTGGACAGTATTTTACGGACAGAAACTGCTGCCGATTCGACTGAACTAAAACGTTCCAAATGCCATAGTGTCAAAGAAGCGCTAAAAAGCAATGCGTCACTAGTAGCACTGCTCGAACCCTGTAGTGCCGCGAGCCCTTCTTTTGCGGATAGTTTTGCAATTTCACGGTTGTTTTTATCAGGTCCAAAATCCCCATCTTTTTCAGGGAGGAGAGCTGGTGGAATTTTTACCAGTCGATTTTCAGATTCAATACCAATTTCATTTGGATCTGCTTCTACAATCATGTCTTGGCTATCTTCCCAATAACGCACAAATTCTCCTCTTTTACGTAAAGAAGGAGTAACACCACCTTCTGTACCGCGCAGTAAAAGTGTAGAACTGAATCCTGAATGACGTGCTAACATTGTGTAAATTGGTGGATATTCATTATGTACATAACCACTCAGAAGATGTGTTTTTTTACGGCCTCTTATTGGACCAGTTAAAACCTCTGCCGTGGAAATAGCCGCGCGTTTTACAATCCTTTTTCTAAAATTCGTCAGCCCATAAAGACTTGGACAAAATGAACTTTGATCCGCATAAGCCCATCCGATGTCTGGATTACTAATTTGTTTTCCAATTTCCTCTACAGTAAGATTTACAGACACTCCTGCAGCAGCTAAGATCTGACTATGAGTCACCCCAAATTTAGGAGCCACTGTTTCAATTCCGTGAGAAACTGCAGGAACTCCAGACTCGGCGAGCAAAGCTGCTAAAAATGGAGATGATGGAAGGCTGCGAGCATAACCGTTGTACGGGTCGGCAATGTCCACTAATTCATCCACATCGGCTTCAATGATTTTCGTTCTATCCAGTATGGCCTGTAGTACGCCTTTATTTTCATCATCCGTTTCACGTTTCACTCGCAAACCAATCAAAAACACTGCAGCCTGAATCGGGTCAGCCAGTTCATCCAAAACAAGCAACATTCCGGCACGTGCTTCATCGTAAGAAATACTCTTGCTGAGTTCTGGCCCAGTGGCAACGCGCTTTATGATAGACGTCATCGTCTTTTCAGGATTAACGAGTAAGTCTTCTAAAGTATCTGTCATAAATATTTTATGTGATCAAAAAGTTGATTTTGATCACACAAATCGTCATTAGCCTTGTCTGATAAAATCGATTCAATTTTTTAAACAGTTATATGTCCGAATACTACATCCATAAAATACTCTTGTTGTAAGTTTAGGAATTAAGGCAGAAAAAGCATACAATTTAAAGACTACTGAAAATACTTAAGGTTTCTTCAGCTAACTTTAAAATCAAAGCCAACTGTTAACCTGGTGATCCTCCACCAGTTCCACAAAACCTTCATACCCAATAGACTTTACACCAGCCGTTATTTCTGAAATACCCCTCGCATTGAGATCCGGACCAAGAGCATACACCGGATTATTTTTAAGAATATCTCTTAAGGTGTTAGAAAATTTATTATTAGCCTGTACTGCGTATACGCCGTCTTCGATAAAAAGAATTGGATCTCCAGGTTGAAAGAACCGTGAAGATGTTTCAAAACTATTGTTTGCAAATGGGGATTTATTAATTGTATTTAACATTTTAAAACATTATATGAATTACAAAATATATTTAATGATGAACCACAAGATCTTGTTCGGCCATCAATTTTCCTATTTCAGCAGAATTTAAAACTTCCACATCTACTACCAAATCATCCTCGTTAAGACCTCGTTCTTCCAAAGATATTTGATCAACGTATAATTTTTCTACATCATAACCATCTAGTGCTCCAAAAGTTTTAGCGAATCCTTTAATTTCAATGTCTTCAGTATTTTGACCTTTTTTGAGAGCATAAACTCCGTCATCAATAAACGCGACGGAAATATCCTGATCGTAAGCAGCCATAATCAAAATCATTTCCAAACCTTCATATGTGTAAATAGTCCCATGAGGAGCTTCGCGCATGACGTGCATTATTTTTTTAACTATTTCATCATCTTCAAATTCTTCCATTTTATTAATCTCCAAAGGTTATCAGTCTGTCATTCCTAATGGCAATATCAGTCAGGTTGCCTAGTCCAGTAATCGTTCCGCAATCAATTAGTACATCATCATTGATTCCACGGCGTTTTGCTGCTGCAACACATGCTAAAATCTGCACACCATGCTTTTGACATAAATTTTTCCAACGGTCAGCAATATGCCGGTCATCCTGAGGCGGGTCCATTAGTTTAGTAGCATTTATTACTCCGTCATTGTAAAAAAACACAGCGTCAATCGTATGCCCTTTTTTGATCGCGGCCTCAGCGAATTTGAAGGCAGTATCGGCCGCCTGATGATTATATGGACCTTCTTTGAGTAGTATTCCAATATTCATATAGATATAGTTTTTTAGGGTTATTTTGTCATTCTATGAAAACTCTCTAATGGAGAAATTATACATATCTTTAACATTCTTAATCCGCAAGATGATCTGATTATAAACCAGAAACAAGTCTGAAAATGCCTTCAATTCCATTGAGGTCTCCGTCTTTGACATAATTCTAGTGCTACCCATATAATTATATAAAAATGAAACCAACTAAGATTGTCTATGCATGACCTAAATAATTAATCTGTTAAATCTAATCATGTCCCTTTTATTCGTTCAAAATATCGGGAACGGTAAAGATGTCTTACGTTATCAGAATCATTACCAAACGCGCTACGATTATGCAAAACATTATTGCTTAGCAGTCCCATACCGGACTCCAATTGAAGCTTAAAGATATATGGTGAATCACTAGTCAGGATTTTTCTAAGTGCACAAAGAGCCGCCTTCGTTTGGGAATTGTCCGTCCAAATTACATTTTTTTTCCGTATAGTGAAACGCATGTGTAATTTGCCGGTTGCTGTAATGCTGAAAACCGGTCCGGTCTCAGTTCTTCGAGCAACGATTCCTTGCTCTCCTATTCTTGGAGGAATACTTAAAACTTCTGGATTCATGAATGTGTGGATGTACTCTGGATTTTCGTCCCGCAATTTGATGTAAGCAACTTCATGGTCCAGTAAACTATTTACACCACCACTTGCTGCTTCCTGAACAGAATGTAACATCATAGAGTAAATTTGTTCATTCGGAGGATTATAATAACCGTCCGTATGCCAGTTGATATTTTTTGTTGTGTATGGGATATAATGCTGCTTAATTCCGTCTTCGTGAAGCTTTAGTGATGTTAGGGAGTTCTCATCTGCCAGCAAGTTTTTGTTTAGTCCAAAGACTCCGAAACGTCGTCCAATCGAAAAAGGAATTTCCGGATCCTGGTCTGTCCCCGTACTACCAGCGTAAAACGCCATGTTCGTTTTACGGCAACGCTTCAACAAGGCTTCAAACTCGTTTTTTTTTAACCTACGAGGATCATTGATTTCCACCAGAAGCTCTTCAATCTTTTGAGGATAATTTCTGAGTTTTCTATCCCTCCAGCGTAAATAAGTTTCGTCATCCTTAAGGTTGAATGGACTCGCTCCCATAACTTGTTTTTTTGAACATGGGAAATTATTGATCTTCTAGAATTTGAGCTTTTGCGGCCTCATATACCTTAACCCACGTTTTAGAAAACTCCGCAAACGGTTTCTCTACATATTGAGAAAAATATAGGTGATCTTCTGCATCTCTAAGATCGCCTTTTTTGAGAGATTCTAAAGCTTTTTGTCCGGAAATTCCTGCATCGTGACCTGTCAGACGCACTTGCTTCCAATAATTGATAGCTTCCATACGGTATACATATGTTTCTGGAAGTTCTTCTGCAGCCTGAAGTGAATTGATTTCTGTCTGTCTCGGGCCAAAAGTAGCGATCCATCCTCTTTCAGCCCAATGTAAGGAACTGTCAATCGCAGTTTCTGTTTTTTTGATCAAATCATCATACATAACAGTCCTCTAAATAATTTTAAAGTCCGTCTCCCATTCCCATTTGAATATAACCGGTGGGACAAACCTGCGCACAAAGATGACATCCAACGCATTTTGTATAATGAGTGTACATTACTTCGCCAACTGGATTACTTCGATAACGTGAAATCGCCTCCTGTGGACAAAAAGCCGCACACTGGTTGCAGTCAAAACATAATCCACAACTCATGCAACGTTTTGACTCTTCTTCTGCCTGTTCTTTGGTCAAGGGTTCTAAAACTTGATCATGATTTCCAACTATTTCTTTTGGGACGTGGTGGTTCCTTTTAGCTTGTTGGGAGTGGAAAAAATAATTTATATCCTGCTCTTTAACCTTAATAATACTTTTATACTGTTCTTCTGGAAGTTCCTTTCCACTAAGAAAGTTATGAATAGATTCTGCTGCTTTTCGACCATGACCCACTGCTGTCGTGATTAAATCTACCTTAAGAGCATCTCCTCCGCCAAAAACTTTTTCTTTACCAACTACTCTCATATGTTTGTCAAGTTTTAAAAGAGAAGTGTTTTCATGTATACTATCTTCAAAACCTTTCATATCAGTTATTTGCCCTATGGAAGCAACTACCATATCTGCTTCGATATCAAATATCTCATCGGTCGTCTTGTAACGCAGAAAAGGTATTTTTGCATCCCAGCCTTCTTCACCTTTTTCCTTTTTTATCATTTTGGCACATTTTACACCTCTTATTCCATTTTTGTTTCCTAAAATTTCGAGGGTACCAGTTAAATATTCAACCTTAGCACCCTCTTCAATTGCGTCATCAAATTCATCAGGATAGCAATTCATTTCCTCTCTAGGAACCGCTGAAATGATAGTTGATTCCGATCCCATACGTCGAGCTAACCTTGCTACATCCATGGCAACATTACCATCACCAATTACAATAACCTTTTTACCTATCTTAAAAGAATCTCCTTGAATTTCATAAGATCTTAGGAACTCAATTGCATTTGTAGTTCCACTGGTTTCTGAGAATCCTTTAATTGGAAGATTTCGACCTGATTGAGCCCCTACTCCAATAAAAACTGCATCAAAATCTTCCTCTAGTTTCTCTAGAGAAATATCCTTGCCAATTCTAACACCCATCTTAAGCTCAATGCCAAGGTCTAAAATTTTTCCAACCTCTGCCTCTAAAACACTTCTTTCTACACGATATGCCATGACTCCATATAGCATCATTCCGCCGGGTTTTTCATTGAAATCGTAAATTGTTACAGCATGACCTTTGCGCCTCAACTGGTAGGCAACTGAAAGTCCTGCCGGTCCTGCCCCAATTACTGCAACATTCTTTCCGGTATCTTCACCAGGAGGATGGAGTTTTAAACCCGCTTTAATACCGTGTTCTCCTATTGAATGCTCAACTGCGTTAATCCCTATACTTTCTTCTCTGTGCTGGCGGTTACAGGTGCTTTCACAAGGATGTGGACAAATTCTACCCATTATAGCTGGAAAAGGATTTGTTTCAACAATTCTATACCAGGCGTCATCCCACTTATTGTCTGATTTTTCAACACCTGTCAACAGATTGTGATAGCCCCTTATATCTTCGCCAGCTGGACAACCTGCAGTACATGGCGGGACCTGTTTTACATAAATTGGGCATTTGTGACTTTCATCACCAAAAGCAACAACTTTATGAAAACCATCTTGATCAGAATATTCAGGGAACTCGTAGTTATTGGCAAAGTCAAGAATTGGATTTGATTCGTAAGTCATAATCTATTTTTAAAATTAAAATCTAACGTGGGCCGATTGGTTAAAAGTAGTTCTGGCATGGCGATAACTGTCAATCATGTCCACCTCAAAGGTCAATTCTGACTCCTCAAAAAAGCGTTTCCAACCTATACGTTCAATCCATTCGTTCATACGTTCCCATGGTTTTCCTCCTCCTTTGTATGCTTTTAAGATTCTTCCGACCACATCATTTACTTCCGGCCAGTGTGGAGGATTGTTAGGGATCCCCTCTGCAACAAGACTCATGGATTGAGGTTTTGAGCGTGCATTACTGTTTTTGCCTCCAACCCAAATCGCAAATTGTGAATGTTCAGGATGATTTATTTCCATGGATGGGCATGCTCCAAAGCAGGCCCCGCAAACAATGCACTTTTCTTCATCAACCATCAATGAACGTTTGTTATTTACAATAGTTGGACGGATTGCAGCAACAGGACATCGTGCCACTGCTTTAGGAAGTTCACAAAGTGTTGACAGTTTCGCGTGGTCAATACGTGGCGGTCGGGTATGTTTTACTATAATCGCGACATCCGCCTGTCCACCGCAGTTGATGGAACAACAGGAAGTTGAAAGCCTGACCTTGTTCGGCATCTGCAATGTTTTGAATTCATCGTAAAGATTATCCATGACTCCTTTCGCTACTCCTGAAGCATCGGTTGCAGGAATATCACAGTGCAGCCAACCTTGAGTGTGAGCAATTGGAGCAACACAGTTTGCTATTCCGCCGACTGGCAGGCCAATTTCCTCTAAATCCTTGATCAACGGTTCTATTCTGGATTCTTCAGAAAACATGAATTCCACACTGTTCCGAATTGTGAATCGCATAAATCCATCGGCATACTGATCTGCCAAGTCACAAATTTGCCTGACAAGATCAACCGTGTTCTGACGCGGGGTCCCAGCCCGGACTGTATAAAGCGCATCACCACTGAGTCCATAATGAACCATCACTCCAGGTTTTATCATTTTATGATATTTCCATTTTCCGTAATTTTTTACAACCACTGGATGCAGTGTGCCTTCTAGCGTATGTGGGCCGGATTCAACGGTTTTCCAGGTTCTTTCTATAGGGGCATTCATACTAAACTCCTCTAAAAATTTGTTTAGATTAAAACAGACTGTGTATAATTTTGTTGTTTTATAACTACTTAACCACTTCTAAGAACAACTTAATTTGCTAGGTGGCGCTTTCGTATTCTTTTTTATAATATGGATTATCTCTAGGTCGTACGATCATATCAATGTTCGCCTCAATACCAACTGCCTCAAGGAATTGCTTCATGCCGACACGCTCAATGGTTTCTCCAACACGCTCATGATCTAAACCGGTTTCATCCCACCAGTCAATGATTTCATCCATCATTTCAATGAATTCTTCAACCTCTTCATCGGTGTCAAGTTTCAAAAATGGGATCATCATCGAACCTAGATTGACGCCTACCTTCAGTGTATTTTTCCCTCCTATCAACAATGAGGCTCCTCTTTCTTTTCCAGGAGAAAGAGCCTTAGGAATCACGTTTATGCAGTGCATACAGCGTACACAATTCTTGTTGTCAATCTCGATTGTGGACGTTCCTATCTTGTGCGAAATAGCTTTCGTTGGGCACATATTGACGACCTGATCAAACAGAGCGTCTTCCCCGTATTCGTCAATCCACTCTTTGACGTATTCCTGTTCGATTTGAATCGAATCCCGCCAGGTACCAATCAAGGCCACATCTGCCCGCATTATTGCATTGGCACAATCATTCGGACAAGCGGAGAACTTAAACTTTAATTTATAGTTGAATTCCGGGCGGTGAGTCATACCTGCATAATTTTTGAGAACTTTTTCGTGGACTTTCAGGTTATCAAAACAGGCTTGTTCGCAGCGGGCGGGACCTACACATGAAGCAGCTGTTCTGACTGTTGCACCTGCACCACCCAGATCCCAACCTGCTTGATTGAGTTCATCAAAACACTCCTGCGTTTTATCCTGTTCAATACCTATCAATTGCAGATTACCGGATTGACCATGCATGTTGATAAACCCAGAACCGTGTTTTTCCCAGATATCACAAACCTCTCTTAGCATTTTTGTATTGTAATGAAGTCCCGGAGCTGGTTGTACTCTAAAAGTATGAAATTCCGTTGCTTCAGGAAATTTATCTTTAATCATGGAAAACCGGGTAATAATCCCTGCCCCATAACCTTTTACAGTAACCAACCCACCTTTCCAATATCCCATTTTCGTTTTATAGGAATATTCCAGTTGATCCATAACTCCACGAATCATAGGTTTTTCTGTACGTTCTGCCAACTCCTTAAAACCCGAGATAAAGCTTGGCCACTTTCCTCCCTCCAACTCATCCAATATGGGGGTGTGATTTAAAAATTTACCCTCATTATCTAAATTCTCTTTATCATCACCGGATGAGCCGGCTCCTTTTAAATCTTCCATATCAACTCCTTTTCAATAACTTCATTAATGCTCATGATGAAAATATGCAACCTGATCTTTTGACGTAATTGCATTTTTGCAATCATAATAGTACCGATTTTATATGTTTCTTTTTTCTACGATTACCCCTAACTAAACCTTTAATCAAACACAACCAGTAGGCTTGGGCAATCCTGCTATCTTACAGGCCTGCAACCCAGGTCCATTTGGAAAAAGATCATATAAAAAAACTGACGCTTCCTTCTTATGAATGTCGTTTTTCTTGGCAATTGCCTTGGTTAATACTTTAACTGCAGGCGCAATTTGAAATTCCTGATAATAATCCCTTAGAAAATTTATTATTTCCCAATGTTGATCGTTCATAGTAATTTCTTCATCTTCAGCAAGTTTACCTGCCACTCCTTCAGACCAATCTTCAAGTGAAACTAAATAGCCATTTTCATCAGTTTCAATGTTACTACCTTCATATTCAAAACTCATAAAATACTCCTCGTCAGGGGGTTTATATTAGTACTGGTATTCAGTTGCCAGATCTACAAATCCTTTCGCCCAATGCGGATTCACCGCTGAATGCAAATGAGCAAAAGAGGCAAAAATATTTTTATGCAGGATTCCGTCCTTTTTCCCATCAATTCCATATCCTCTGATTACGTTGAATTGATAACGTTCTGCAGAAGTCATAGAAGAAAGTCTCGGCTCTTTCCCGTTAGCAGAAAGGGGTTTTGAGTAGTGGAATTCATGCGCTTTTACCAAAGCTCCTTCGTCAAACCATCTGCTCTGGCAACGGCTTTTGAGAGATAAATAGCCATAACCTACAGGGTTTTTCTGGTAACCAATTTCAAAAGGTAGAGCTCCAGCTAATCGATACTTTTTATTTTCGAAATGGGCTGTTTCGCAGAGATATATTAAACCTCCGCATTCCGCATAAACAGGAATCCCGCTTTGGATACGTTCCTTTAACTCTAAAAGAAATTTATGATTTGCGCTTAGTTCTTCAAAAAATGATTCAGGGAAACCACCACCAATGTAAATTCCGTCTAAATCTGGCAGGGAATTATCATGCAGCGAATCAATGAAAACTAGCTCTGCGCCATTTTCTCTTAGTGCCTCCAAATTTTCTGGATAATAAAAACAAAATGAAGGATCATTGATAATACCAATTTTTACTGAAGGATCTTTTGGCAGGATAGGCTTTCTTTTTTTGGAATCTGTATTGAGTGGTATATCCTTAAACATTGATTTGATCTCACCCATATCACAATACCTAGAAACTAACTCTCCTGCGCGACTGATAATTCCTTTTGCAGTTTCCATTTCATCAACTGTAGTCAAGCCCAGATGTCTCTCAGGAATTGATACATCCTCATCTATGGGTATGGATCCCACAACCGGAATTCCACAATAACTTTCAATTGTGGATTTTTGTTTTTCTTCCTGACGATTGCTCCTGACTTTATTCAACACGACTCCTGTAATATTTGTCTCAGGCTGCATTTTTTGCATCCCAGTGACAAAAGCAGCAGCTCCACGTCCCATACCCCTGCTGTTTACAACAAGAAGAACCGGCGACTTTAGAATGTTTGCAAGTCCTGCGCTGCTGTCAAAACCATCAAGGCTCATTCCATCATGTAATCCATGATTGCCCTCAATCAAAGACATTTCGTTCTCAGATCCATAACGGGCAAACGAATCCAGACAACCTTCGGCTCCCATCAGATAAGGATCTAAATTATAACATTCACTACCGCTCGCTAGCTTAAGCCACATTGGGTCAATGTAGTCAGAACCCTTTTTAAAGCTCTTCACATTCACTCCCTCTTTAAGCAGATTATTTAGAATGCCTAGGCTGACCGTGGTCTTTCCTGCACTTTTTTGAGGTGCAGAAATCAGCAATCTAGATGATTTTTTTTCTTTCAAATCAGATCCTTTTGGCTCAAATTAAAGAACATAACTTTCAGTTATTTCTGCTTTGTTTAGTATATATCTAATTAATTAACTCAAATATTCAAATATTAGCATATAACAATTACAAATTTAACACATGACATAAATTCGAAAAAAATTACTTTTTCTTAATAATAAATGTATGAACTCCGCCGTCTTCAGCGTGTGAAACTAACTCATTCCCGGTACGCTTTGACCAGGAATCCATGTCATTTACTGAGCCAGGGTCAGTTGCACTCATTTTCAGTAGTTGACCAGTGCTCATACCATCAATAGCTTTTTTGGTTTTTAAAATAGGTAGGGGGCAATTTAGGCCTTCACAATTTAACTCAGTATCAAAATCACTCATTAAACTTTCCTCTAAGAAATTATTTTGTTGGGTGGTATGATCCTATGTTTTTAGTTATATGTCAAAGTATTTTTTCATTACTCTTCTTTTTAGAAGAAATAGAGATTTCTTCTCCAAGATGAAAAATTAATACAAATAAATAACTCCAAATTAAATACCTCATTCAGCAATAACGAGGAATATCTCAATTTGTAAAATAATTCTGCACACATTTTTGAAAAAACAATTTAGAATATTTGATTTAAAATATGGTATCACAAAATTAACTTAGTCATTCATCTCCCTAGGTCTTATCTTTCCCTAACCAAAAAGACTATACTCTAACCATTCCATAACGAATTTCAACAATTATTATTCAGTTGATTTGATTTTTACCAAGATTTCTCTGAGTAAAACTTAATTCTTATAGATTCAATCCTCTTTTAAATAAAATTGATCTTGGTCGGGTTTTAGAGGCCTTTTTAACCATAATGGTCTCCTAAGACCTTCAGGACCAGGTGCAGGTCGAGTCTTTTTCAACCATCTATGGTATATTTCAGTCGATTTTTTCGTGTCAACAAAAACGTCCCCATAGTTATCATCTGGTTTTGCTTTTTCTATTCGTACTTTCTGATGCCAGCAATGCATCCCGCTTATAGGGTCTGGATGTACTGCGTGAGTGATATTTTGGTGAACCCCTCCATCTCGCCAGAAAATTCTTTTTAGATCTTTATCTTTTCCTTTTCTGGGTTTAATCCCTGAAAGAACATTCATCTTCCATTTACCATCGCCTTGCTCTTGAATATCAACCAAATTTGTAGACCACAAATTAGCTTCGGGGTCCTGAGAACGTCTCCATCTACCTATGTGGTGGGAGCATGCAACGACCCCAGGACGCATACCTTCAGTTGCCCAGACACGAACGACAAAATATCCAATTTCAGTATTTACTCGTGCCAAATCTTCTGTTTCGAAACCCAGTCTTTTTGCATCCGAAGTATGCATCCATAATGGATTTTTGTTTGCAATTTCTACTAGCCATTTCGCATTAGCAGACCTAGAATGAATGAGTGTAGGGAGGCGATATGTTGGTACTAAAGGGAATTCTCCTTTGTCACGTTCCATTTCTTCCTCATGTACATGACTTTTGATGTATCCCGGCAAAGTATATTCAGGCCATTTCCATTCAGAAAGAGTTTTCGAATAAAGTTCTTGTTTCCGAGATGGAGAATTAAATCCGATACAAGCTTTACCATTGGCCATAACTCCAACAGGCTTCCCTTCTTTCAATACCACACCATTAACTTTATCAACTCTTGTCCCTTTAAGTTCTTCTTCACTAAGATTTTTTCTAAAAAGTTCATATACTTCTTTTTTGACTTCGTAAGCTCCATAACGACGCATGAAATCCAAAGGAGTCATATCTTCTTCCGCAGCCTTTTCGGGGAGTCCAGGAACATTTTCAAAAATGTATCTGTAATATTCATCTATACGCAGTTTTTCTCCCTGACGATAAGGCGACTGAAAATGTTCTTTGATTCCTAGCTTTCCCTCTGGGTCGATACGCCAGGATAATTCAATCCAAAACTCATCCTCCTCCCAAACTTCTCCAGGATTGCTTTGGTAGGTAAATTCTGGCTCTTTACCTTTCCGCCTTGCATATTCACGTAGTACCGGTTGACGATAACCTATCCATAAACCTGAATGGGTTTCATAGCTTATTAAATCATGACGTTCCGATGAGTGTCCCATTGGAAGAACATAATCTGCAAAATAAGCTGTTTCATTCCAAGTTGGAGTAAGAGCGATGTGAAGTCCCATCTTATCCTCATCACGAAGGGCTTCTATCCAACTGAAACCATCAGGATAAGTCCAAACTGGATTGAAAACCCGGGTAAAGTATACTGACATTTTACCACGATTTTCTTTTAAAAAATGGGGGAGAAGAAAGCTTAATTCATAATGTGAAAGAGGATATTCTTTTGGAAAATGAAGTTCATTCCAAAATTTTTGTGCGGGAGGTTTACTACAGAGAGTGGGGTGAAACTTGTTCCAGGTATTTGGTAGAGTGCCTCCTCTAGTTCCTATACTTCCTGTCAAAACATTTAAGAATTGGAGGCAACGTGCTACCTGCCATCCTCCAAAATTTCCACTACTTGCGCTCCTCCAATTCATATTTGCAAAACGACTTCCAGCTCTTCCGATCCTCCTTGCAACATCTACAATCGTTTCAGCAGATACTCCACTTTCTTTTTCTGCGAAGTCTGGAGTAAATTCATCATAGTGTTCAATTAATTTTTCAATTGCAGTTTCGAGGCTTATTTCTGCCCCAGGATGTTCTTCTTGCAACCATTGCTGCCAGTTAACCCAATTAGATAGGAATTCTTCATTATAGAGTTTTTCCATCAGGATGATTCTCGCCATCGCGAGTAGAACTGCAGCTTCAGTCCCAGGGTATGTAGCCATCCAATAATCTGCACGACTAGCAGTATTTGAAAGACGAATATCCATGACTGCGATCTTAGTACCATTATTCTTGCTTTCAATGATTCGCTGAGCATGTGGATTGAAATAATGCCCCGATTCAAGATGAGCACTGATCAACAAAATAAAATCTGCATTAGCAAAATCGGGAGAGGTACGATCTACGCCATCCCAAATTGCATATCCGAATCTTGCTCCTGCAGAACAAATATTAGTGTGACTATTATGTCCATCAACTCCCCATGACTGAAGTATCCGATCCATATATCCTTCTGCACCAGGACGCCCAACATGATAGGCTATTTCGTTGTTTCTTCCTTCTTCAATTGCAGAACGAATTCGGCTTGAAATGTCTTCCAGTACAGATTCCCAAGAGACTCTTTCCCATTTACCATCTCCACGTTTTCCTACTCTTTTTTGTGGATAAAGAATCCTTTCTGGATCCTCAATCTGATTAATGGTTGCAGGACCTTTTGCACAATTACGCCCCCGGCTTCCAGGATGATATGGATTACCTTCAAATTTACGGACTTTTCCTGTTTCGTGATCTACATAACTCAAAAGTCCACATCCTGATTCACAATTGAAGCATGAGGTAGGAATAATTGAATAACTCTTTTTTTCTTTCTTTGACCACCCTTTCGCTTCATATTCTTCCCAATTATCCCATTTCTCAGGTGGGGGGTAATCACTCAATGGCCGTGGTTCTATCATTTCAGAAAAATGAGTCTTTTTTTCACTTAAATCTGGTATCAGGCCAATTCCCTGAGCCATTTTTTCAATCCATGTTGGATCAGGCTGCATTTTCATAGTATTTCTCTACTTTATTATAAATTTAGCTCAAATGAATCATTTGAGGTGCAATGACCCAAATTCGAACTGAGTACCATAATCCAATCAACACCAATAAGCCTGCAAAAGCAAGATTCATTGGAGCAATACTCGAAACCAGCATCAATAAAGGCAAAAAACTTCCAATTAATACTACTCCTCCCCAAAATTCAGATTTAAAAAAACCACTTGTTATGATTTTCACAGTACGGTGAGAGTCGACAGTGGGATGAGGAGTTATTAATTCAGCTGCAAGGGATAAAATCTGTATCACCAATCCGCCAATCAGAATATTTTGCAAGTGAGGTATCATAGGAAAGATTGGTTTCCAGAAAAAACCTACAATCAAGAGAAGAGCCGATCCCCCCACAACTGAATGGAGCAGCATATGTAAAATCAAAAGTGGACTTTGCCAGAAGTCCCTTCCCTTTGCCTGTGAAAAAAGGAAAGCCGTGTAGATTGCAAGCAAAATTGCAAATAAAAGAATAGGCCACGTAAGCCAATTAGCCCATTCACCATAACCAAATAAATGTGCTCCTCCCAATAATGTTACCAATCCACCGAAGACTGAAATTATATAGCCCCCTTTGACTAACCACGACTTCCAGTGGGGTCTCAAAAGTACATACAAAAAGCGAGTTGGTTTATCCAAATCGATTATCAAAAGAATTCCCGTTGCTCCTAGAAAAAACAATGATACCAATGAAGTTACCCAAATAGCCTGACTTGATAGATTTATCAAGCCGAATTGGTTAAGTGTTAATGATAACCCTAGAACTCCTGCTGATAGAGCTTTTGTAAGGATGTACCCTGCTACTTCCCAGCCCCAAAGAATTCCTTTAGAAGGAGAATCATAAACCCTCTTGGCTGGCTGTGCACCTCCACTCAATCGACTTTTACCAGAGAGAACTTTTTCGATATTTTCCACACCTGATGATTTTTTTTTGTTTTCATAGATTTTTTGAATTGAATCAAAACCAAGACTAAAAAAATTTTCTTTTCCAGAATGGTGTCCTACTCCTAAAGATTGAGAGCCCCATAAACTTTTGCCAGATTGCTCTGTCTCAAGAGGCTTTAAAGAAACATCGTCACCCTCCACGTAAAAAAGCTTTGGGCGTGTTCCTTTTTCAGGCTTTCTTACAGTTACTTGTTGTCTTGAAATTAGATTGGAAATTTTTGAACCTTTTTGCTCCAAATCTCCGCACACAATCGCTGATGTTGGGCATACATTAACACAAGCCGGTTCAAGTCCTACATCTATTCGATGCGCACAGAAGTTACACTTAGCTGCCGTATGGGATTCAGGATCTATGTAGATTGCATCATAGGGGCATGCCTGAGTACATGATTTACAACCTATACAACGGTCATTATTAAAATCTACTATTCCGTCAGGACGAGTGTAGAGAGCCCGCGTTGGGCAAATTTCGACACATGGAGCATGTTCACAATGGTTGCACCTCATCACGGAAAAAATACGGCGGGTATCCGGGAATTGGCCTTTTTCAACGTACTTGACCCAAGTACGATTAACCCCTATCGGGACATCATGTTCTGCTTTACAAGCAACCGTACAAGCATGACAACCAATACAATTTCGATTGTCGATTACAAAACCAAAATTCAAAAAACCCTCTTTTTCATATAAGACAATAGGATGAAATCAGGATTTACATTCAAATTCTGATTTCATAAATTTAAAATATTTGTTTAATTTTTATCCTAAAATAATCGTTCCTTTTAGCAATGATTAAATGTCTGAAATTTTGATTAATAGTTCAAGACATAAATCGTATTTTTTGAATTTAATAGTTAGATCTAAACCAGCTTGTGGAATAAGGGTGTAAATTTTACACTTGTCTGTTTGTAGGCCTGCGAATAGAGTCATGTGACATTTTTTTAAAACAATCGTGAAATGGACTAATTTGATGAAATCACACACACAGGTTGCAGTTATTGGAGGCGGAGTAGTAGGCTGTAGCGTCCTCTATCATCTCACAAAACTAGGTTGTAAAGACGTTATATTGCTTGAACGTGCTGAACTTACATCCGGTTCGACATGGCATGCCGCTGGGGGAATCCACACCATCAACGGAGATCCGAATGTTGCAAAATTGCAACAGTACACGATTGAGCTTTACCAGGAAATTGAGAAAATTTCAGGACAAGAAATCGGCCTGCACATGACAGGAGGAATAATGTTAGCGGCTACTCAGGAACGTTTTGACTGGCTTAAAAGTATGCATGCCAAAGGAGCATACCTCGGAATGGAAACCGAAATAATCAGTGCCAGAGAAGCAGCTGAAATTATGCCTCTCATCAATCCGGATCATTTTGTGGGCGCACTATATGACCCAATAGAAGGCCACCTTGATCCCACAGGAACAACCTGGGCTTACGCCAAGTCTGCCAAAAAACAAGGAGCGGAAATATATCATGGTGTACGAGTAAACGATTTACTTCTCCAACCCGATGGTGGATGGCGAGTACTTTTAGAAAACAGAGACAATCAAGAAAAACATGAAATTCATGCGGAACATGTAGTCAACGCTGGGGGTCTCTGGGCAAGGGAGGTTGGACGAATGGTTGGCTTGGAGTTACCTGTGCTTGCAATGGAACACATGTATTTGATGACAGAAGATATGCCTGAAGTAGCGGAGTTTAACCAACAGAAAGGCCATGAAATTCCAGGCGCAGTTGATTTCGACGGTGAAATCTATTTGCGCCAGGAACAAATGGGGATGCTGATGGGGACTTATGAAAAATACTGTAAACCGTGGTCACCTAAAGAAACACCATGGGATTTTGGACAGGATTTATTGCCCCCTGATTTGGATCGCATTGCTCCGTCACTTGAAATAGGCTTTAAGCATTTTCCGGCGTTCGAAAATACTGGAATTAAAAAAGTCATCAACGGACCCTTCACCTTCGCACCGGACGGGAACCCATTAGTCGGTCCAATTCGTGGACTCCCTGGATTTTGGTGCGCATGTGCGGTAATGGCTGGATTCAGTCAAGGAGGTGGTGTCGGACTGGCTCTGGCAAATTGGATGATCGAAGGAGATCCAGGATTTGATGTGTGGGGCATGGACGTAAGCCGTTTTGGCGACTGGGCTACGCGGCTATATACTAACGCCAAGGTACAAGAAAATTATTCTCGCCGCTTTTCAATTCGTTTTCCAAATGAAGAACTTCCAGCAGGACGACCGCTGCGAACTACGCCGATTTACGATAAATTGATTGCCCAAGGTGCAATAATGGGTGAATCTTTCGGTTTAGAAGTACCACTCTGGTTTGCACCAAAAGGTGTTGAGGATCATTTTTCATGGAGACGTTCTACCGATTTTGAACATATTGCAACAGAAGTTAAGGCCGTACGTCAAGGAGTGGGCTTGCTTGAAATTTCTGGATTTGCAAAATATTCCATAGTTGGTTCAGGAGCTGCTGATTGGCTGGATAAAATTTTGGCTTGCCGGATTCCAAAACCCGGACGTATGACACTTGCGCCGATGCTCAACCAGAAGGGAAAACTGATTGGAGATTTTACTCTCTCAAATATC